>CAMZKI010000271.1 GCA_947311125.1 uncultured Chlorobiota bacterium | reverse complement strand
GATTTCAACAGAGGAATTTTAAATTCAAAAAGAGAAAACAAATTTATTGCACGTTTATTAGATGATATATTAATGAATAGTGCGAATATCTATGAAGCAGAAGAAATGATAAAAGACAAAATTAATGATTGGAACAAATCAACAAGGCGAAATAAATTCATAACAGGTGCAGGTGGTCATCATTTATGGATACATTTGGAAAGGAAACACGATATTCATAACCGTGTTGCTATGATTTATGAACGAAATACTTCTTGGGAGCAATAATTCAATAAAAACCTACTTCAAAATACTAAAATTCCAACTATAATTCAAAGTTCCGGTAAATTCGGTAAAGTTGCCGGTATTATCTTCTTGTTGCAGATTTCGGTTTAAAACAATAACACTTAATCCGAGATTGTGTTTTTTCTTAATTGAATAAGCTCCGTTTAAACGGAAACTTAGAATTCTGCTTTGAGAACTGCCGTTAAGAAATAATTGATTATAAGATGTTGAGAATGTAGTTTTCAAAGTTCTTTCAAAAAATGCTTTTCCGATGCTTAATGTCGGTCCGACTGTAAAGGATTTATTATCTGCAATTGTGCTTAAATTCCCGGCTAATGCCGTTGTAATAGTTAATGTTTTCGGGATTATTCCATGAATATAAGAAATATTAGCGTTATAAAAATCCGAACCGCCGTTAGAGTTTTGTGCGGTTTGTTGTTCTCCGGCTTTCTGATAGTTCAAATTTAAACTGATTGTTCTTCTTTTTTCTTTATCGGCAGGATCTCCGATTGCATACATTGTATTTAAACCTGCACTTTGTGTCAATTGTGTAAAGTTTAAAGTATCTAAATTTTCATACGGATTGGTTTGATTAATTTCATCAAATTCAGACCGAATATAGGTATAAGAACTGAAATTTGAATAGTTTAAAGAGACATTCCATTTTGCAGACGGAGAATAATTCGTGTTTACTGAAGTTACCAATCGTTTCATTCCGGATAACTTATCATTATCTAAATTATTTCTTTGTCCGCCGATGTTTAAACCTACATTCAACTTATTTTCAAGAAATTTTGCAGATGAATTTACAGTTAAATTCTCAAAATCATTATTAAAATAGTATGCTCCGAGAGTTGTATATTCAGGGTCAACTTTTTCATAAGCTAATCCTACGGAATATTTCTCTTCGGAATACATTAAACTTGATTTAACAGCTTTTTTATAAATGGTTGAACTTCTGTTTGTCATTATAAAATCAGTAGCTTTATAAAAGCCGGGAATACCTTCTGTGTTTTCATTGCTGTTCATATTCCGAGACAAAGCACTGCTCCCGAGTTCTGCCGACAAAGTAACTTTCTTGAATAAGATTTTACTTGCATTAACATTAAAAACTAAATTTTGCATCGGATTGATGCCTGAGTTTTCTATTGTAACTGTATCCAAAGAATTAACATCATCTTTTGCAGCAAAAACAACAAAATCAATAAAATCACTGCCTTTTCCTATGCCTGCTTTTACGGCATAAGCCATTCGTTTATATGCCGCTTGTGTATTTACGGTATCAGGTTTTACAGCATTTTGAAGTTTTCCGTACATGGCACTGAAACGAAAAATTCCCGGAGTTAATTCTACTCCTGTTCCGTAAAATGTTCTCCCGCTCATTGAATAGGGAGAAAAGTTCATTGAACGATAACCGGCATGTATTTTAATCCATTTATAGTAGGGTGATATTCCGTATTGATTAAACGGCATCAATTTCATGGTTTGATATTGAAAATCTTGATTTGAATATGTTCCTGAAAACGGAATATTCCATCCGTAAATTGAAAGATTAAGGTTTCCTGTAAGAAAATAAGTATAAGGGTCTCGTCTTGCTTCCGTCCCGTTTATACCGTATAAAATTTGGTTGGCAGAAATTCCTCCCGACAACTTAAACGGTGTATCTTTAAAACGGTCAAATAAAGTTTCTACATTTTGAGCTTTTGATGTTGAACTAAAAATCAGGATTAAAATAATGATTATTTGTAAACTTTTTTTCATTCAAGAATGTAATGTTTGTTTAGTGTTTATCTGTTTATTTTACCGCAATGTGTCGCAAAGTTTTTCGCAATGTATCGCGATCTTATTCCTTTGTGTTACTCAGCGATTAACTTTGTGTAACTCTGCGGTTTCTTTTTTAATCAAGTTTATATTCTTTCCCAACTTCATATTTACTGTCCACATCAGGTTTTTGAATGATTTTTCTTCCTAAATTCTTTTTGAACATAATCATTACTTCATAGCCTTCCAAATAACCGGTTATACCTGATAAATCTGCCGTATTATATTCATATCCGAAACCGATTGTATATTTTTTTTGATTGAAATCAATATTACAGGCAATAATTCTTCCTGAAATATATCGAGGTGTAACAGACATACTTGCATTTTTCAAAATTCCTGATTTTGATGTACTCAAAGGAAAATCAAATTTAGTTCCGATATTATACCTTAAAGCATCATTCGTGTAATACACGGTCAATTCAGGACTGATGCTTAATTGTTCTTTTGAAAGTAATCTGAAACCACCCTGAAAACTGTATCTGAAATTTAATTCTGAACGAAACTCACTGAAAGATACATTCGGACGGTTTAAATGAAACGCTGAAATACCTGCATAATACTTTGGTAATTTATGTCCGTCATTGTATTGCCAAATAACTCCTGCTGCAATATCTGCATAAGTTTTTGATTGATTAAATAAACTTTCATTTATCGATGCGGACGGGTCAAATCCGGAATTAGGAATATATTGGCTTCCGGTTGTAAATCCGTTCATGTTCAATGCTCGTCTGTAAAAACCTCCGGACAATGCTGCGGAAACAGATTGATTTTTTGTAATTGTAATATTATAAGCAAATGATATATTTATACCTGTATTTGACAAATAACCGACTTCACCGGCTTTATCCGAAATAAAAGAAAAGCCTAAACCGCCCCAACGTTTGGTTTTTGTTTTAGCAAACATCGGAATAATCAAATTTACAACAGGGGATTTAAAGTTTTGTCCTATGGCGGAATATTGACTTCGGTAATTCATAATAAACTTCAAATTATTATCAAAAGCTGCATACGCAGGATTAGTTTGCATCAGTGCATTATTCGGATTTATATAGCTGACATCTTGAGAAAATGCTGAACTAAACAGAATTGTTATTATTGAGAATATGAAAATTAATTTTTTGAACATTGATTTTTTGTTATTTATTCGTTTGTTTCTTAACCGCAATGTCTCGCTAAGTTTTTCGTAATGTTTCGCTATGTTTTTCTTTGTGTTACTTTGCGAAAAACTTTGCGTAACTCTGCGGTTCATTTAAAAGTTATTTAACTAAAAACACACTCCCTCTGTTTCCTTTATATTCAATTGCTGTTCCGTTATTAAATATTCCTCTTATTATCCAAATATATGCTGCATCGGGCAATAGTTGTCCGTTGTTCGTTCCGTCCCAACCTGTTTGTGTAATTTCTTCTTTATCGTTCGATTCAAAAACTATTGTTCCTTCTCGATTATAGATTTGCAATGATAATTCTTTAATACCTGTTCCGTAAACTTTAAATGTATCGTTATTTCCGTCATTATTTGGTGTAAATAAGTTCGGTATAAATATCTCATTTATTACTGTAATTGTTAAAGAATCTGTATTTGAGCAACCTATTTCATCCGTTCCGGTAACAATGTATGTAATTGTTTCGGTCGGTGATGCCTCCGGATTTTCGGATTGAAAATCATCCAAATATAAATCGGGATACCATTCGTAAGATGATGCTCCTTGTGCTTCTATAACAATAGACTCTCCCGAACCAATCATTATATCCTCGCTTGCAACGACATTCGGAGCCGGATTTACATTTACCGTAATAAAAAGTGTATCAGACTCACAAAGATATGTTGAAACAATTAGTCTATAAATGGTTGTATCTTCGGGGTAAGCAGTCGGATTTATTGTGTTCGACCCTGTCAAACTGCTATTTGGTGTCCAATCAAAAATATACGGAAATAAACTGCCTGATATTGTGAAGTATTCGCCCAGTTGAACCGTTTGGTTTTGACAAATTGTGTGCAATCCGGGAAGAACCATCATTGTTGCCGGATTAACACTGACATAAATCGTATCATCATCCATACAATTATGAAAATCGGTAACCGTTAATATATATTGTTCATTCCCTAGCGGTGCTGCTGTCGGATGTTCCGTTAAAGGTTCAGACAGGTTTTCGCTCGGTTGCCATGAAAACGTATAGGGTGGTGTTCCTCCGGAAGCAGCAGGATTTGCACCCAATGTTATGCTTGTATTAAAACAAATTGTAGTATCATTCCCGGTATTTGCAACCGGCATTGCTCGCAAATATGAAATAATTGTATCGGTATATGAACATGATAATGCATTGAAAGTTTCACAAATTAAAGTATCATTCTGTAAAATTTCTCTTATGATGTTTTCCGAATTCGGCAATATTAACTCATAAATCGAATACCAATTAACGGAATCGAACCCCGTAACACTAAATTCAATAAAATCGGAATAACAAGCTGCCGTATCTTGTCCTAATGAAAAATAAGGCAATGTTAATGTATCGGCAATAATCGTGTCGTTATTTACACAGCCGAATTCAGAGAAAACTTCTGCCCAAATCGTATCGAGAAAATTGATTTGTATTGAGAATGAAAAAGTATCTTCGGAAAGAAGACCTTCGTGTGAATACCAATTAGCAGAATCGGGTTCTGCACCGGTTTGAAGATTTAACAAACTTCCTTTGCAAATTACTGTATCTTCCGGCAAATTAATTTCAGGCAATGCAATCGGTGTAACTGCAATACTGTCAATTTTCAGACATCCTAAATCATTTGTGAGTTCTGCCCAAACGGTGTCGGTTTGTGTTATCGTAAAATCTAAATTAAAACTACTCGATGCCAAAAGTCCTTGCTCCGTTGAATACCAATTTACAATATCCGTACCTTCTCCGACTGTTAATTGCAAGCTATTATTTAAACAAACTGATGTGTCATTTCCTAAACTTATCGGTTCACAAACAATAAAGCTGTCAATTTCTGAAAAGCTTGAACCGAGAAAGTTGTTATCAATAGCTTGAACTTGCCAATAGTATTTTTCTTCAGACAGATTATTGAGAATTGCAAAAGTATCCGTAAAATAATTCCCTTGCTCTGCTAGATATTTGAAACGGGTTAAAATGTTTGCTGCCGGCGAAACAATATCATTGCTAAATTTTGAAGTTCCGACAGATATTCCGTAAGT
Source organism: uncultured Chlorobiota bacterium (assembly GCA_947311125.1). Lineage (GTDB taxonomy): Bacteria > Bacteroidota > Bacteroidia > Bacteroidales > JAADGE01 > JAADGE01. The sequence goes on along the minus strand of CAMZKI010000271.1, from coordinate 3,078 downwards.
TAATCCTGAATTTTGTGTTTGATTATCGTTTCCTTTGTTCCATTTCAGGATAACTGAATTATCGGAAGTTTCAAAACTTGTTTCATCAGATATTGTTGGATTTTCAGGAAAAACACTTGTGAGACTTCTGTACAGAATAGTTTTTGCTCCTGATGTTGCATATCCGGAAGCAATGACATCCAAGTTCTTGTCTTTATCAAAATCTACAAAGTCTAATTCACCTTGTGCAATATCTTCAATGATTGTACTTATTTCATTAAACACATCACTGCCTTGATTTTCATACAAAAACGTATGTCTGCCGGCATCACCGAAACCGCAAAGTATTAAATCAAAGTCGCCGTCATTATCATAATCACCCCATTTTGAAGAACTTTGATTAAGTCCGGATAATCCTGCATTTATATCAGTATATGTTCCGTTTCCGTTATTTTTGAAGATTTTAGAAACAAGTGTTCCGGATTGCTCCATACCTGTAACTACAAAATCTGTATATCCGTCTTGATTATAATCACCGGTTGCTGAAGATGCGTATGCAAGTGCCGGCAGTCCGAAACTTAAAGGAGAAAAGTTGAAATTTCCTTCATTCTTATAAATAATACCTACACGTTGATTGATATTATTTATCCCGAAAATAAGTAAATCTGTTTTGCCGTCTTTGTTAAAATCTGCTGTTTGTATAGAGCCGTTGCTTACGGCTTCAATTGTTGTACTTAATTTTTGAAAAGTATTGTCTCCGGTATTTTGCAAAATACTGCAAACTCTTTTATTTGAATTGTCTGTTCCTGAAATTAATAAATCAATATTTCCGTCATTGTCTAAATCTGCTTTTACAAGTGATGAGTTGAACACATTATCAATATCCGTAATTATTTTCGTAAATGAACCGTCTCCGTTATTGGAATAAAGTTCTGTTATTTTCAGATTTTCTTCTGTTTTTCCGCTAATTGCTAAATCAAGAAAATTGTCATTATTAAAATCAAGAAATAGCAAATCTCCTTGATATACTTGTGGAAGTGCCACGCCTGAATTTGTGAATGTTGTGTCGCCGTTGTTTCGATATAATTTGCAACTTACGTTTGTTAAATCATCTATTCCTGATAACAATACATCGTAATCACCGTCTTGGTCATAATCGCCCCAAGCCATGTTGCTGTTCCCGAGTTCGGGCAAACCGGAGATAACTGTAGTTTCTTCAAAGTTTTGAGCATTTAATCCACTGCTTATCAGAAAAATTATTAATATTAGAATTGATTTTTGTTGCATTCCTTTATTGTTACATTGCTTACTGTTTCTCACGCAAAGACGCTAAGTCGCAAAGGCTATTATTGTTGTTTCATTTTGACTGCCTTTCATAAAGAACTCACAGAGTTGCACAGATTTTTTGCACTATTGTTTTATAAACTTCTGAATCAAAGTGTTTTTATTCCCGATTAATTCAGCAAAATAAATTCCTTTTGTCAGGCTTTTTATGTCATATTTTTCATTTGTTATTTTATAGGATAAAACTTTTCTTCCTGAAATATCATGAATATTAATTGTATGAAAATTATTGTTTTTATTCAGGTTTTTAAAAGAAATATAATTATTGGCAGGGTTTGGGTAAAATGAAACTGATTCATTAATATTTGAGATTCCGGAAATTATTGAATATTTCAAAATATTCTCATTTGTTCCTACTGCATATCCGTTATCTGCATCAATAAAATAGATTCCATACAAATCATCAGAAAAACTGATTGACTCTTGTTGCCATGTTGCTCCACCGTCAACTGTCTTTAATAATGTACCGCTATTTCCTGTTACATAACCAATGTTTTCATCAATAAAGAATACTTTTTGTAAAACTTCCGTACTTCCGCTTGATAATTCTGTCCATGTATCACCACCATCAATTGTTTTTATAATGTTTCCTTCCCAACCAACTGCATAACCGATACTTGCTGTCGGAAAATGTACACCGAAAATAGCATCTTCATTAGGAGTATCTATTGTTGTCCAACTTGTGCCACCGTCAATTGTTTTCATTATTCTGCAATCTGTATCAAAAAAACCACCGAAAAGATAACCTGTGTTATTGTCATGGAAATGTGTATCATACAAAACTCTTGTTGTTCCGGTTGTTAATTCTGTCCAAGTATTACTTTCATATTTAAAAGCCATTCCGTCTGCACCACAAACATATCCAACATTTGCAGAAGGGAAAGAAAAGCCATATTTATAACCTGAAATGGCTTCTGTGTTCCATGTTGCTCCTCCGTCAGTTGTGCTTAATATTACATCACCACTTCCTGCTGCAAAGCCGGTGTTTTCATCTAAGAATTCGACACATTCTAAAGTAATATCTTCTCCTGTTGTTAGTTGAAACCAAGTACTACCGTTATCAACTGTTTTAATAATATTGCCGTTATAACCTGAAATATATCCGGTTGTTGCTGTCGGAAAATCTACTGCTATATAATTTTCTCCTGTAAATCCGGGGTTAATTTCATTCCAAGTTTGAGCTATTGAAAACTGAATGCTTACAAATAAAATTAATGCTGTTAAATAGATGTTTTTGTTCATTTTAATTGAGTTTTATTGTTAATAATTTTTTGAATTGTTTTATTTTTTAACTGTCTACTGCTTTTTCTCGCAAAGATGCTAAGTCGCAAAGATTTTTCATTGTTAAATTGTTCTATTGCTTCATTGTTCTATTGCTGTCTGTGAACTACCTACAATTTTCTCACACAGAACTCACAGAATTTCACAGATTAAAATGTATCTTTTTTAATTTTATAAACCGGATTATCTCGAAACCATTGTCTGACATCTTCAAGTGCTTTATCGTAATTTTTTGCTTTTAATTGGTTTGTTCCGGGATAAGTTTCAAAAGGGAAATCCTCAATTGCCGGAGCTAACAGTTCCATGATTCTGTATCCGCAAACTATTTGGTCGTATAAATCGGGGTTTGCTGGTCTGCAATTTTTGGCATCGCTGTACAGTATATCCAATAAATAATCAAAGGCTTGTTTTTGTCTTGTGTAAATCAAATCTTTCAGTAAATAATGAATAATTCTATCATTTACACCTTTTGAG
>CAMZKI010000270.1 GCA_947311125.1 uncultured Chlorobiota bacterium | reverse complement strand
CTCTTTGACCCCAAACCCCCATTTCACATTTCCCTTCATCCCCAGCATGGCAAAAATGGCACCCTCTCTGCCCTCTCCCTTTTGTTTGTTCATATGCAGTTATTACCGAAAACTCAGGCAAATTGTTTCGTCTCAGTAAATCTTTTGCTTTGTCGTTAGTTGACGACAGTTTTTCATATTTAAGAATGTTGAAAGTTCTGTTCATATTGCAAAAATATAATATTAAAAATATGAAACAAAAACAGCAAATTGCCGTATCTTTGCACAGCAGTCGGTTATTCTGTCGCTGTTTCTTTACGGAAACAGAGGAAAGTCCGGACAACACAGAGCATTGCACTTCCTAACGGAAGATACTCGCGAGGGTATAGTAACGAAGAAGAAAATAACCGCTTTTGAACATGTTTCAGAAGCAAGGGTGAGAAGGTGAGGTAAGAGCTCACCGGTGTCGGCGGCAACGTCGGCAGCCGTTCGTCTTGCAAGTTGCAATCTCATGTATATCGGCATTTGAGGGCTGCTCGTCCGATGCCGAGGGGTAGAGAGCGAAGATAAATGACAGATTAAAACAGAATCCGGCTTATTTACCGACTGCTTTTTATATCAAAATATTAACTAAAAAACAGAAAGTATCATATGATTAAAATAAATGAATCTCCGAGAGATGGCATGCAGGCATTTAAGAAGATTATACCGACAAAAGAAAAAACAGAGTATATAAACTTACTTCTGAAAACAGGCTTTGACATTGTTGATGTCGGGAGTTTTGTTTCCTCAAAAGCCGTTCCGCAAATGAAAGATACCCCGGAGGTTATTAAGAACCTGAAAATTGAAGGTACGGAATCCGAAATTTCCGTTTTAGCGGGAAATCCCTATTATGCACAAAAAATTGCCGAATACGAGCAAGTTGATTATATAAACTATCCGTTTGCAATTTCAGAAATATTTCAGAAAAGAAATTTAAATGCAGATTTTAATAAATCTCTGAAGCACATTGATGAAATAATCAATATTTGTATTCAAAAAAATAAAAAGCCTGTTATCAGCATATCCGAAGCATTCGGAAACCCGTATGACGAAGATTGGGGTATTGATATTTTAATGGAATGGATAAGTATTTTGTATGAAAAGGGGTTGCGGTATTTTCCGCTGGCAGATACAACAGCTTCCGGAAGTGCACACCTTATAGGTTTGGTTTTTACGAATGTTATAAGAGAATTTCCCGATGCAGAATTTAATTTTCACTTACATACAAAACCCGATGAAGCTTTACCTAAAATTGAAGCAGCCTATGAAGCAGGATGCCGAAATTTTGACACGGTTTTTAACGGAGTAGGCGGCTGCCCTATGACAGGCAAAGAACTAGTTGCTAATTTAGACACGAATATCTTTTATAACTGGCTGACAGAAAATGAAACAGAAAATAAAATCAATAAAAATATTTTTAATGAGGCAAGTCTGAAAGCACAAAAAATTTTTTCAAAGTAAAAAAAAAATTATACCGGTTTTTTGCATAAACAGATAACCTCATTTTTATCAAAGCGATATCTTTCCTGTTCTTCTTCCGAAAAGGAATTGACGAAATAGTCTTCAACAACCTCAAATCCGGCTTTTCTTAATCTTTGCGGATAATCTTTACCGTATTGTCTTACGTGGTCGTATTGTCCGAAATATTTTTCTCTGTCTTTCGGTGAAGTAATACTGTCATCTTCAAAAGTTTTATCAAGATTATAATCTACGGGAACCTGCAAAATTGCCCACGCACCCGGCTTTAAAACCCGCAAAATTTCAGACATCGCCTTTTGCTCATTATCAATATGTTCCAACACATGATTGCAAATAACAACATCAAACTCATTGTCATTAAAAACCATATTCCTGATATCTGTTTTTATATCGACAATAGGCGAATATAAATCGGCAGTAGTATAATCAAGATTATTCAAACTTTTGAATCTCTTAATAAAAGGTTGCTCCGGTGCAATATGCAAGACTTTAATATTATCTTCAAAAAAACAAGTTTTTTCTTTCAGATACAACCACAGCAGACGATGACGCTCTAAAGATAAACAATTGGGACACAACCTGTTGTCTTTATTTGCTTTTCCGTATCCGTAAGGCATAAATTTTCTGAATTTTTTCCCGCAAACCGGACATTCAACATTATTTCCTTTATAAAAAAGAGCCAGCGGTTTTCTGACCAAAAAACTGAAGCGTATTAATAACGGTCTGGGTATTAACTTTAAAAGCAGCTTTATAATTTTGCTCATCTTTCAGGTAATTTTTGTAAAGAAATAAAAAATAAAATTATTTTCAGTTTTCAAAAGTATTAATTTGTATTTGACTTTTAAAATTAATACATTTGTTACTCTGAAATTTTAAAAACTTAATAATATGAAACAAATTAAACTATTGTCGGTCCTTGTAATTTTTCTTACTGTAACGGTAGCCTGCAACAAAACGCCTCACGATAAAATGAAAGGTAAATGGGATGTTGCTAAAATTGTAAATTCTGCAATGACCGAACAAGAAGATATTAATTACTTTAATGAAATGAACAAAGATGTTCTGGAAAAAGAAATATTTATTTTTACCGACGATAAAATAACCAAAGAGTTACCCGAAAAAACAGAAGGAACATGGGAAATTAATGAAGCCGGAACCGAACTTTCCATAGACTGGGGAGCTGACGATTCATATTCTCCGCATACTTTTGTCGTTAAAAAACTTTCTTCCGACAGTTTAATTATAGAAGAAGACTTTGAAGAGTTTTATATAACAACTTATTTTTCAAAGATTAAATAATATAATCTTATAATGAAAGATATTTTTATAAGTTGCTCTAAAGAAGATAAAAATTTTTCAAGAAAGTTAGTATCAAAATTAGAGTCTGTCGGTTATTTATGTTATGTATTACCGAGAGATGCCGGCTCAGGAGATGTTGAAAAACTTATAAGTAAAAGCAGAATTTTTATTTTAATTCTGTCCGATTCGGCAGAAAATTCTAAAGAAGTTTCCGAGCAATTAAAAACAGCCGTTGAAAAAGGGCTTCACATTATCCCGTTTAAAGCAGGAAAAGTCAGAGAAACTCTCGGAATAGATTATATGCTGAGTGAGTTGGAATGGGTTGATGCATACGGCGACGGTTTTGACGAAGCTTACGAGGTGCTTCTTGAAATTTTGGAAGAAATTACCGAAGGTAAAAAAATGAAGCCCGTTAAAAAAAACAACCCGGAGAATGAGAGTTTTGAAATAAAAAAAACACATCTTTACGGAGTTATTGCTTTCCTGTTTGCGGGACTTATATATTTTATATTCATCAAAGATAATACAAGCTTACCGAATAATAATAATTTTGAACATAATAATCAAACAATAACAAAAAATAATAATGTTATTCCGGATATTGTAAATAAAAAATTAAAACCGGAAGAGAAAAAAATAACAGGTTCGTGGAAAATGACCGGTTATGAAGACAGCAGGCAAATGTCTCCGGAAGAACGCCGACAGACAGAGCAAAGCATTGAGCAAATGAAAGCCCGCGTGTTATTAACATTTAATGCTGACAGAAGTTTTTCCCGTGCCGGATTTACGCCTGATGTCCAAAACGGTTATTGGGAATATGATACCGAAAAGAAAAAAATTTATCTGATTCCTGAAGGGACAAATAAAAAAGAAGAAATTAATATTATAAATTTAACCGACAGAGAAATGACATTTGTTGTTACAGAATCGGTTGAGATTTCTCCCGGAAATACGGAAATTGTAACGACAAAGTTATCTTTTCAAAAGCAATAGCTTTTCGCCGCAATAAAAAAAGAGGCTGTAAAATATCAACAGTCTCTTTTTTTTATTTCTTATCAACTTGATTATGCTTGTTGAGCTTCTTTAGCAGCAGGCCCTTTATATTCTGCACTTCCGAAACCTAAAATAGGCCAGAAAATAGGTGCTAAGAAAATCAATCCTAATGTAAAACCGACATCTTTTCCGAAGCTTTTTGAGACAAGATTTATTGTCCAAATTAAGAAAATATAATTTACAAACGGAATAATGAAAAGAATAATCCACCAGAGCGGTTTTCCGACAATTTCCAACAATACAATTAAATTGTAAACAGGAATAATTGCTGCCCAACCCGGTTTGCCGGCTTTAACAAAAACTTTCCATAAAGCTGCAATTTCTAAAACAATAATTGCCAAGTAAATAATAATTACTACAAATTCCATAATAAATAATTTAATTAATAATGCCTACTCTGTATAGTTTTCGGCTTCCCTGATTTATCCAACCAAATATAGAACATATATTTTAAACGGTAAAATTTTTTACATAAAAAGTTAAGAGGTTTTTTTGAACTTAATAAGTAAAATTGTAACAGGCAACTAACGAATACAGCACACCGAAAAGCATTATTATTTTCATTACGATACTTATTTTATGCCAGTCATTTTTATTTTCGGCCTTTATTATTTTGAATATCATAAAAAATGAGGGCAAAATAATAAATATACTCAAATATATTGCTGATATATAATCAATCGTGATACAATCAGGGCAAGGATACATTAAATATTTTATATAAACAAAAACTAATAAAGCAATTGTAATAAGTGTAAGGGATATTGTAACAATTTTTGATATTCTGATGCCTGCAACAACGGGCATTGTTCTGCTTCCGTATGCAGCATCTCCTTCAAAATCTTCAATGTCTTTAATAATTTCGCGGTTCAGCGTGGTAATAAAAGCAAATACCGAAAACCCGGCTACCCAGAAGAACATATCATTGAAGTTATCTTTTAATTCTAAAAGAGTATCGAAATATTCTTTATTAAGCGGCGGTATTTCGTATAAAACCGTCATTAGCGGAACCATTGCCGTTAAAAAAGCAATGATAACGTTACCGACAAGAAATTGTTTTTTGTAAGATGTTGAATAAAACCAAAGCAAACCGGTAATTATTACATAAATGTATATGAGTTTCCATAAATGTATTTGCCACGATATATAAAAGCCTATTATTATTGCAAGAGCATTTAAAACAAGATGTAATGTCATTACGTGTCGCCTGTTAATATGTTTTCCTACAACAACGGTTTCGGGTCGGTTAATCATATCGGTTTTTGTATCAAAATAATCATTAATGGCATAGCCTGCCGCTGCAAGTAAAACCGTAGCCAGAACTAAAAGAAAAAAGTTAAAATCTCCGAATTGCGAAACGTAAACTCTTTCGGCTTTGTATCTCAAAATAGGCAATATTATCGCATAACGCATAAGATACTGTGTAAATATAATTATCAGGAGATTTTTTGCTCTTATGAGGCGGAGAAAATTTGATACCATAGCTTAATTTTTTAAAGTTTTATTATGCACAAACTTACATAAAATTTTATAAAAATGCCGTTGTATAATTAAATTGACCGATATTTTTTTACTAAGGGCATAAGCGGTAAAAGAAACGGTATGTTTATAACAAAAAAGAAAAACTCAAAAATTACATTGCTGTTTTCGGCTTTTACGCCTTTTACTCTGCTTAAAAAAGCATCGAAAGTATTTCCCGTTAAGTTACCTAAAAATATTATGCGTATAATCAGTATTATGTCTTTTGCTGTTTTATCTCCGTAAAATTCAAAAAGTTTTTCAGTCATTTCTTTATCGGGTTTTCTGTTTGTTTCCGCAAAATGTTGGGCATAAAGGAGTCCGGGCAGTTCAAAATCCGAAGCATCGGTTTTAAACTGCAGATTCAGCATATTTTTAATTTCTTTACGGCTTATTCCGCTTTTTAAAGATTGTTTTGCATGAAACCAAGTGCAATAAACGCAACCGTTTACGGCGGTAACAACAGTCATTATTTTCTCAAAAAACGCTTTGCTTATGTCTTTGTTTCGTTTTATTGAACTTATTTGCCTAATTTTTAAGATTAGAAACACCAAATCTTTCATTAACGTTTTAAATGTATATATTTTTTTAGTGAAATATTTTGTCATTTTTTAACTGTTTACATTTTTTTTTATGAATTTTTAAAATTTTCCGTGATTCTTTTTAAAGTTGCTTCCCGTCCTGCATTAATCAGTTCTTCCGCTTTAAAAAAGTCAAAATATCCTGCAGTATAGCGTGATATGTTTATTAATACGTCGGGCTGATATTTTTCAATGCTCATAACAGATAATCTGTGTGTTAAAAGATTTGCGGATTTACTCATAAGAGAAAAGAATTTTAATTTTTCTTTATTTTCTTTTGATAATGATAATGCTTTGTTAAATCTGCTTTTGAATTCTTTAATTTTCAGTTTATATGCTTTATCTTGTTTATGCTCCTTATTTTCGGAATAATTTTTAACATAGGGAATGTCTGCATTTACATATGAAGTAAAAAGCATATCGTTTTCGGTTCTTACGGCTCTGTTTACGGGAACGGGGTTAACAACACCTCCGTCAACCAATACGGCATCACCGTCTTTAACGGGCGTAAAAATAGCGGGAACGGAAATTGAGGCTCTTACGGCTTTATATAAACTGCCTGTTGTGAATGTTTTTTCTTTCATATTTTTTATGTCAGCAGCTACGGCAACATAGGGTATTTTGATATCTTCAATATTAATATCGGGAAAGAAACTTTTCATTTTGTTGAAAATTTTATTTCCTTTTATAAAACCCCGGTTACTGAAAGAGAAATCAATGAATTTAAAAACGTCTTTTTTATCAAGTTTTACTATCCATTCTTTAAATTCGGGAAGTTTACCCATAACATATACGGCACCGATAAATGCACCCATTGAATTTCCGGCTATTGATGTTATTTTAAAATTGTGTTTTTCAAGTTCTTCTATAACGCCTATGTGGGCTAATCCTCGGGCTGCACCTCCGGAAAGAACCAATGAAATATTTTTTTTCATAAAATTGTTTTTTAAATGTAATTTTTTTTACGTATTTCTCTACAAATCCAGTTCAATTAAGGTAATTCCCGACCCTCCGGCTTCAATACGTTCATCCTTAAAGTTTTTAACGAGTTCGTGTGTTCTCAGAAAATCTCTTATAATATTTTTTAAAATTCCGTTTCCTGTTCCGTGAAGAATTTTTAAGTGCCGGGTTTGTTTTATAACGGCATCGTCAATGTATTTTGAAACCTTGTATAAAGCATCTTCTGCCCGTTCGCCTCTTACGTCAAGTTGTCCGAGGAAATTTTCGGTTTCGTTTTCGGCTGTTCTTATTACTTTTACGTTAAATTTATCTTTTTTAGGAGGTTTTTGTTTTGTAATTTCAAGTTTGTTTAAATCAACCGTAAGGAGAACGTTATTTCCGCTTACGACAGCTTTATCTTTTCTTACGGAAATAACTTCGGCAACGGTGTTAAGCTCTTCAATTTTGACATAATCGCCTGCTTGTATTGTTTTGCTTTTTTTTATTTGTTTTTCGGCGGAAATACTTTTTCTTCGTTTTTGTTTTTTTTGCTTTAACTTTTCAATTTTTCGGTTTATTTTTTCGTTTTCAGATTTTTGTCGTTCTTTTTCTTTCAGAATATAGTCGTTAAGTTCTTTTCTGAGCTGTTTTGTAATCTCTTTATCGGCATTTTTTTTCTTAATTTCTCTTATGGTATTTTCTATTTTTTTGTTTGCCGAATTAAGAATTTCTTCCGCTTCTTTTTTTGCGTTTTTTAAGATTTCTTTTTTTGCCGATAATATTTTTTCCAGTTCGTATTCGTATTTTTCAAGAGTTTCTTTAAGTTTTATTTCCGTTGTTCTTATTTTTCGTTTGCTTTGTTTAAGTTTCCTTTTTTCTTGCTGTGCAAGTTTTAATGCTTTCTCAAAGTCTATTTGATTTTTATCAACTTTTGATTTTGCCCTATCTAATATTTTTTTGCTAAGCCCTGTTTTTTCGGCAATTTCAAAAGCAAACGAACTGCCGGGTTTGCCTGTTTCCATAACATAAAGCGGTTGCATTTTGTCATTATCGTAAAGCATAGCTGCATTTTCAATTTTTTCTTTATTATCTGCAAAGTGCTTTAAATTAGTATAATGCGTAGTTATAACCCCTTTTGCTCCGGATTCATATAAGTTTTCCAAAACCGCTTCGGCAATTGCTCCTCCGAGCATCGGTTCTGTTCCTGTTCCGAATTCATCTATTAAAAACAATGTTCTGTCATCGGCATTTTCCGTAAAATATTTCATATTACGGAGATGTGAACTGTAGGTGCTTAAATCGTTCTCTATTGATTGTTCGTCTCCGATGTCAATAAATATTTTTTCAAATATTCCGATAACGGAAATGTCTTTTACGGGAATAAGCAAGCCGCATTGTAACATATATTGCAAAATTGCCGTTGTTTTAAGTGCAACCGATTTTCCTCCGGCATTGGGTCCGGAAATAATTAAAATGCGATGATTATCGGTTAGTTTTATATCGGAAGGAACAACTTTTTTTCCTGTTTTTTTGTATGATAAAAACAGCAGAGGGTGTCTTGCTTTCAGAAACTCAATTTCGGTATTGCTTGTTATTTTCGGTTTTACGGACTCTGTCTCAACGGCAAACATAGCTTTTGAGCGTATAAAGTCTATCTCTGCCATAAAGTTATATGATTTTTTTAAATCGTTGAAATAAGGTCTTAAATCGTCTGTGAGTTCGGTTAAAATTTTGCGTATTTCTCTCAACTCTGCAAATTCAAGTTCTTTAATTTCATTGTTAAGAGTAACAATTTCAATAGGTTCTATGTAGGATGTTTTTCCGGTTGCAGATTCGCCGTAAATAATGCCTTTTATTTTACGCTTGTTTTTCGCATCTACGGGAATAAGCAGCTTGTTATCCCTTACCGCAATTTCCGTATCTTTTTCAACCGTTCCGGCAGTGATTTGTGTTTTCAGTATTTTATGAATTGTTTGAGAAATGCCGGATTGTTTTTTTGACAGTTCGTTTCTTATATTTGAAAGTTCTTTTGACGCATTATTTTTAATTTCTCCGTATTTATCTATAACTCTGTTAATTCGTTGAATTACGAAAGGATATATTTGAACGTCTTTTACCAGATTTTTTAATTCCGGAAAACGGTTTTCTTCATCTTTTTTTAAAAAGTTAATAATTGCTTTTATTGTCGTAAGCGAGCGTATTATATCGAATAATTCTTTTTCGGTAAAGTAGTTGCCTATATTTTTAACTCTTTCAAAATATTCGGCGGTGTCAATAAAATAAGATGTCGGAAAATTGTCTTTAAATTGAATTATATATTTGAATTCTGAAGTTAGGTCAAGAAGTTTTTTAACGGTATTAATGTCCGTCAGAAAAGACATTGAATCAACCTTTTTTTTCCCGGAATTACTTAGGCAGTATTTTTTAAGATGTTCTCTTATTTTAACAAATTCGATTTTTATTTCAAAATCATCGGGATATATCTTTCTCATTATATTTGTTTTCTTTTTAAAGTTGTTTTTGAAGGTATTTTACCATTTTATTTCTTCAAATCCTTTAGATTTCAGGAATTTGTTTGTTTTACTGAAATGTCTGTTTCCGAAAAAACCGTTATGTGCCGAAAAGGGAGACGGATGTGCGGATTTTAAGATATAGTGTTTTTCCGGATTAATAACCTGTCCTTTTTTTTGGGCATAAGCACCCCACAGAATAAAAACCAGATTGCTTTTTTTTTCGGATATTTTTTTAATTACGGCATCAGTAAATGTCTCCCACCCTTTACCTTGATGCGAACCTGCCTGTCCGGCTCTTACCGTCAGAGTTGCGTTAAGCATTAAAACACCTTGTTTTGCCCAATGTTCAATATTTCCTGTTTCTGGAATCCATTTGCCTGTATCGTCATTAAGTTCTTTGTATATATTTCGTAATGAAGGCGGAATTTTTATGCCGTCTTTTACGGAAAAACACAAACCGTGAGCCTGTCCTTTACCGTGATAAGGGTCTTGCCCTATGATTATAACTTTAACATTGTCAACAGGGCAAAGGTCAAAGGCTTTAAAAATATCTTTTCCGGGAGGGTATATTGTTTTGGTTTTGTATTCTTGCCTGACAAAATTTGCTAAAGTTTTAAAATAATCTTTCTCAAATTCATCTTTTAGAAGTTCTTTCCACGATTGTTCTATTTTTACATCCATCGGACTTATGCTTAATTATCTGCTTTTGAATAGTTTCAGTAAAGGCTTTATGTAGTCATCATCTGTTTTTATTTTAACGCTGTCAACTCCGGCTTTGTCAAAAATTTGTTTTAGTTTTTTTATGTGCAGGCTTTGCTGTTTTTCAAATGTTTCTCTGACTGATTTTTTAGCCGTATCGACATAAATTTCTTTTCCGGTTTCGGCATCCTGAAGTTTTATCAGTCCGATATCCGGTATTTTCAATTCTTTTTTATCAAGAATATGTAAAGCTATTAAATCGTGTTTATGGTTTGCTATTTGAACTGCTTTTTCAAAATCGGAGTCAATAAAATCAGAAATTAAGAATGCTGTGCTTCGTTTTTTAATAACATTTGTAAAATATTGTAATGCACCGGAAATATCCGTCTCTTTATTTTCAGGCTTTAAATCAATTAATTCACGAATTATTTTCAGAATATGTTTTTTTCCTTTTTGCGGCGGTATGTATTTTTCAATTTTATTTGTAAAAAAAATAACACCTACTTTATCATTGTTTTGAATAGCCGAAAACGAAATTACGGCAGCCAGTTCTGTTATTAAATCTTTTTTGAACCGCTCGGCAGTTCCGAAATTTTGAGAATTACTTAAGTCTATCAGTAAAATTACGGTTAATTCGCGTTCCTCTTCGTAAGTTTTAATATATGCCTTATCGTATCGAGCCGTAACGTTCCAGTCTATATTTCTGACATCGTCACCAAACTGATATTCACGAACTTCGCTGAATGACATTCCTCGCCCTTTAAAAGCACTGTGATATTCGCCGGCAAAAATATGTTTTGATAAACCGCGTGTTTTTATTTCAATTTGTCTTACTTTTTTTAAAAGTTCTTTGGTTTCCACAGTATAAAAATTAAAGATAAGCCAAAAATAATAACTAATTTTGAAATACCGGAAAAACAGTTTTTTTTAATCTGATAATATAATAGTCATTGAGCATTCGGCAATTTTTTGTTTTCCGGACAATGTCTCAATTTTTACTGCTGATATATTTCCGATATCAGTCAAAGGCGTAAGTATTGTTTGCAGCGTTTCGTTTATTTTCGGCAAGGAAAATATATTCAGGTTTTTTATTGCTCCTATGTAACCGTTTCTTATTTCGGTATTATCTGTATAAGCTTTATATCCGGAACGTGCGGCTGCCGTTTGTGCCATATTTTCTATAATACCGGGTTCTTGTAATCTTTTTTTGTAAACAAAAACATTTTCTTCCTTTATCAAAAAACCTGTTACTGTTTTATTTCTGTCGGAAATAACCAGAGTGTCAATCATAATCATAGGATATGACTGCGGAATAATATTTTCTAAGGCTTTACCTTTCAGCATATTTTTTTAGTGCGGAATTATACCCTGTTTATTAGTATTTTATCTATAATAAAGAATCTATCAGGCTGTCATCGGTAAAATTCGGCAATGTAACTTTCAAATCTTTATTTTCCGCCATGGCTCGCTTTATTGCCGAAACGGCACCTTTGTTTCTTGCCCAGCTTCTTCTTGTTATTCCGTTATTTACATCCCAATGCAGCATCATCTTTAATCGTCGTGCAGAATCTTTGCTTCCGTCAAGCAACATACCGAAACCGCCGTTTATCACCTCGCCCCAGCCGACACCGCCGCCGTTGTGTATCGACACCCATGTTGCACCTCTGAAACTGTCGCCTATAACATTGTGTATTGCCATATCTGCCGTAAATTGAGAGCCGTCGTAAATATTTGAAGTTTCGCGATAAGGCGAATCGGTTCCGGAAACATCGTGATGGTCTCTGCCGAGAACAATCGGTGCCGAAATCTCACCGGATTTTACGGCATCGTTAAATGCTTTTGCAATTTTTGTTCTGCCTTCGCAATCGGCATACAAAATACGGGCTTGCGAGCCGACTACAAGTTTGTTTTTGCCTGCTTCTTCAATCCATTTTATGTTGTCGTGCATTTGCGATTGTATTTCTTCGGGTGCTGTTTCGGCAATTTCTCGCATTACTTGTGCGGCAATTTTATCCGTTTTTTCCAAATCTTCCGGTTTTCCCGATGTGCATACCCAGCGAAACGGTCCGAAACCGTAATCAAAAAACATAGGTCCCATAATATCTTGAACATAAGACGGGTATATAAAAGAACCGTCGGGATTTGTTATGTCGGCACCCGCACGGCTTGCTTCGAGCAAGAAGGCATTTCCGTAATCGAAAAAATATGTTCCTTTATCGGTATGTTTTTTTATTGCGGCTGCTTGTTTTCGTAATGATTCTCGTACTTTTTCTTTGAAAAGTTTCGGGTTTTCAGCCATCAGTTTATTGGATTCTTCAAAACTCAATCCGGCAGGATAGTAGCCGCCTGCCCACGGATTGTGAAGTGATGTTTGGTCAGAGCCCAAATCAACATAAATATTTGCTTCTGCAAATTTTTCCCATACGTCAACAATATTTCCGTGAAACCCAATAGAAACAATTTCTTTATTTTCTTTCGCTTTTTTAATTCTATCGACTAATTCATCAAGATTGTCAATTATTTCGTCAAGCCATCCTTGTTCATGTCTTTTATAAACGGCATCTTTATTTACTTCGGCAACAACGGAAATTACTTCCGAAATATTTCCTGCTTTCGGTTGAGCTCCGGACATTCCGCCGAGTCCCGAAGATACGAATAATTTTCCTTTTAAATCGGTTTCTCCTTTTTTCAGAATTTTTCGCCCGGCATTTAAAACCGTAATTGTAGTACCGTGAACAATGCCTTGCGGACCGATATACATGTAGCTTCCGGCTGTCATTTGTCCGTATTGCGAAACACCGAGTGCGTTAAATCGTTCCCAATCATCAGGTTTTGAATAATTCGGAACTGTCATTCCGTTTGTAACAACTACGCGCGGTGCATCTTTGTGCGAAGGGAAAAGTCCGAGCGGATGACCGGAATACATAACAAGTGTTTGCTCATCGGTCATTTCCGAAAGATATTTCATTGTAAGCAGATATTGAGCCCAATTTTGAAATACGGCACCGTTGCCTCCGTAGGTTATCAATTCATCGGGATGTTGTGCCGTTGCATCGTCTAAATTGTTTTGTATCATTAACATAATGGCGGCTGCTTGTTTGCTTTTTGCCGGATATTCGTTAACAGGTCGAGCATATATTTTATAATCGGGACGAAAACGATACATATAAATTCTACCGTATTTTTTAAGTTCTTCCAAAAATTCAGGGGCAAGTTCGGCATGATGCTTTTTGTCGAAATAGCGAAGTGCATTTTTTAATGCAAGTTTTTTCTCTTCTTTGCTTAATATGTCTTTTCTTTTGGGTGCATGGCTTACATTATTTCTTCTTGCTTTTTTCAGCGGCAGTATTTCGGGTATTCCTGTTTGTATCGCTTTTTGAAATATTGATGTATTCATAACTTACAAATTCTTTATAATAAAATACGGGTCAAATTTATCTAAAATTGTAAGAATAAAGAAATGATTTTTCTTTATCTTATCCTTTGCTTATAAAATAATGTCGCTAAACATACTTGTTTAATTAAAACATATTTATATTTTGACATATATTTGTAATATATTTAAAAAATCACAGTAGTTATGGCTAAGATAACAAAAGAAGATGCTTTATTGTATCACTCGGAAGGAAGACCGGGAAAAATTCAGGTAGTCCCGACAAAGGCACACAGTACACAAAGAGATTTGGCTTTAGCTTATTCTCCAGGAGTTGCAGACCCTTGTCTGGAAATTGAAAAGAATAAAGATGATGCCTACAAATATACTGCAAAAGGTAATCTTGTAGCAGTAATTTCAAACGGAACAGCAGTTTTGGGATTAGGAAACCTGGGAGCCGTTGCCGGGAAGCCCGTTATGGAGGGAAAAGGACTTTTATTTAAAATATTTTCAGACATTGATGTTTTTGATATAGAACTTGATACAGAGGATATTGATAAATTTGTTGAAACGGTTAAAATTATAGCTCCGACATTCGGAGGTATAAATCTTGAAGATATTAAGGCCCCGGAATGCTTTGAGATAGAGAGAAGACTTAAAGAGGAATTGAACATTCCCGTTATGCATGACGACCAGCACGGAACAGCAATTATATCATCAGCAGGAATTATCAATGCAGTAGAAATTGCAGGAAAAAAACTTGAAAACGTAAAACTTGTGGTAAGCGGTGCCGGAGCTTCTGCTATGGCTTGTACTAATTTGTTAATTTCGTTAGGACTGAAGAAAAAAAATGTTGTAATGTGCGACAGTAAAGGTGTTAT
>CAMZKI010000269.1 GCA_947311125.1 uncultured Chlorobiota bacterium | reverse complement strand
TCTCCTGCATCCATTCCTTTTTTTGTACTGTCTATAATTCCGACGATTTCATATCGTTCAGAATATCTGGCTAAACCATTTGCCACTTTTCCGTCTATCTTTCCAAACTCATTTTCACTGTATACTAATGCTTTTTCATTCATAATTTATTTATTAACTTTTATAAATTTATTTGCACTTAGAGAGGCAAATAAATTTAATAAGCCTCTCTTTTGTGCTGTTTATGCAAATTGATTTAGCGACCTGTTAGTAGTGAATTTCCTGAAAGGGCAAGAGTGCAAAGCACGGAGCAATTTCGGTCAGATTTATCTGAATGTTAGTCAATATCGGGTTATTAGCAGTGCGCTTAACATACACACTCTCAAATCCGCAAAGTAGCCAATTTCTTTAATTTGGTAAATATAGCATTTTAAAACGTCAAACCAAAAAAATAGAGGTGTTAATTACTTTTTGTAAATTTTTATTTGTGATTTTTCCCTTATTAATTTTATATTTTGTAGGTGTTATATAATTCCCCCCCCAAAAAAAATTAGTTTTGTAAAAAAGTTGTTTTTACAAATGGGGGAATTATATATGACGAAAAATGTTTTTTTGATTAAAACCCTTAAAACACAGAAAAGGCAGTATTTCCGTTGAATACTGCCTTTTTACTAATATATTCCGTGAGCCATCCACGGGACTCGAACCCGCGACCTGCTCATTACGAGTGAGCTGCTCTACCGGCTGAGCTAAGATGGCAGTGCGACAAAAGTAAAAAAAAATAAAATTATCGGAAATTTTTTATCCCGAAAAATAAAAAGAGGCAATTATGCCTCTTCAGAAAGCTTTTTACCCTGATAAATTACCAACTTTTTGCCCAGGTGGTTTTTTTAGTATCAACAGGATTAATACAGATAACCGGAATTTGTGAAGAGTTATAAATTATTTGCTCATCCCACGAACTGAAAAAGAATGTTTTGTCTTTGTTTATAAGAGTCATAATTAAATCGGCTTTATTTTCCACCGCATAATCAATAACTTGCTTGGCAAAATTACCTGCTTCCGGAGATGATACTTTATCTACAAACTTAACACCGTATTCTGCCAAAATATTTTTAATTTGCTTTGTAACATTCATTATTTTTGTTTTATGATATTTTTCCGACTCAAATTTCGGAATCAGGTGTATAACTGCATCAAATACTTTTGACATTGCAATTGCCCAGTTAACCTTTTGTCTGTCTTCTGTGTTTGCCGTTATCGGAAATATTATGGTTTTATATCCTGAAGCTTTTGATTCTTTTTGCACAACTACGGTGGGGGTATTTGTCATAGAAACTATTTTAAGAACATAACTTCCTGCTATTTTTTGAAAACCCATTTTTCCGTGTGTTCCGAGAATTATTAATTTAGATTTTATACGGTCATTAACTTCTTTAATTTTCTCGAATAAATTCCCGTTTTCTATCAGAGTATCTACTGATATACCGTATTTCTTAACATATTTATCGGCAATTTCCTTAAGCATAATTTCAAGATTACTTGCTTCAAGGTTGTTTTTTTGAAGATATTTTTCTGTATCTTTATCAAACACGTGTAAAAGCCATACCTGACTTTTTAGGGCTTTAGCCAAAACCATCCCGTGTTCTGTTGCGTTGTTGCAAACTTCCGAAAAATCGGTAGGTATTAAAATTACATTTTGTGTTTTTGCTTTCATAATATTAAGATTTAAAAGTCCCTAATTCTAAAGTGCAATATAAACAATTTAAGAGGGTTTTGCAAATATTTTCTTACTTTTAATAAAAATTATGCAAACATATTTTAAAGAAAAATCAAAGATGTTTTTGTTTTGAAAACATTTTTTTTAACGGCAGATAAAATACTTTTAGGCTCGTTACCTTCTTCAAAATTAACTATAAAATCTGCTTCAACAAGAATTTGAAAATCAATACCGTCAATTTTATTGTAAGAATGGTGATTGGCAATAATAAATAAAACTCTTTCTTTAACTTTATCGGAAATATTAAAATCGGAGAGTATGCTTTCTGCAACAACAGGGCTTTCAATTTCCTGATACTTGCCGGCTGTTGAACCGTATTTTTCTTCGCAAATTTTTATTCCTATATCGTGCAAAAGTCCGCAAATTTCTGTTGTTTGCCGGTCTTCAAAAGAAATATTTTCAAGTTTGCTGATAGTTTGTGCATAAGCAAAAACTTTAAGGGCATGATTAATTCGCCTTACATCATTTTTGAAATAACAAATCATTTTTTTTGTAATTTCAGGGATAATATCTGTGTTTTTTGATAATTCAGAATTGTAATATTCTTTATTTCCTGTTACTTCCTTGCCTAACCAATCCGGCTTTATGAAATTTTCATCAGCATTTTCAAGTTCAATTTCAGCAATAATAAGTCCTTCATATTTTCCCTCGAAAACGTCAACTTCAAAAATATGCTTTCCTGCCGGAATATAGTACCTTGTTTTTTTAATTATATCCGGCAGGCATAACTCTAATAATTGTAAAGCATCTTGTTTGTTTATTTCTTTTTCATATTCAAATCTTTCAGTGCCTTTATTCCCGGAAATTCCCTTAACGGTAATGAATGCTTTTTTATCTTTTATACGAATTCTCACAGTTCTTTGCGGGTCTTTTGATAAATATCCCTGAACTATTTTTGATGAGCTTTCAGCTTCTTTTATGAAGTCATTATTTAAAACCAAAAATTTACGTTCAATTTCTTTATTCATTATTCAGAGCTTTAATTCTTTGATAAAGAGTAGGGTGGGAGTAATTAAAAAAAACATACCAAGGATGCGGAGTGAGATTACTTAAATTTTTTGCTGTTAGTTTTTTAAGTCCGGAAATCAGCCCTTTTGCTTGCCCGTGTTTTTTCGCAAAGGCATCGGCTTCGTATTCATGTTTGCGAGATATCGTATTCATAAACAAGCCTGTAACGGTTGAAACAGGACTGTAAAGAATAGCGAACGCAACCAATCCGAGCTGAAAATATGTTTTTTCGGAGCCCATTGCTTTTGAAAGTTCAGGATTGTTGACAAGTAACGAAAAGATATAAAACATAATTCCGCTTTGTACAACAGATGCAATAATATTGCTTATCGTATGTTTATGCTTATAATGCCCTGTTTCATGGGCTAAAACGGCAACTACCTCATTAGTTGTAAGGTCATTAATTAAAGTATCGTACAAAACAATACGTTTCTTCGGTCCGAATCCGCTGAAATAAGCATTAGCTTTTGTCGAACGTTTTGAGCCGTCAATAACGTAAATGTTATCTAATTTAAACCCTGCTTTTCCGGCAAATTTTTCTATGGCTTGTCGTAATTCACCGTCTTCCAAAGGTGTTTGCCTGTTAAATAAGGGCACAATTATATCAGAATAAAACATTGTCATAAATATTGAAAACAGGCTTACGGTAACCCATGCATATATCCAAAACATATCTTCAGTTTTAAGGTAAAACCAAACGATAAGGGCAAGCAAACCTCCGCCTATTAAGGCACCTATAAACCATCCTTTAATTTTATCCGTAATAAATGTTTTTATACCTGTTTTATTAAAACCGAACTTTTCCTCAATAACAAAAACGGAATAAACAGCAAAAGGTGTTGTTATAATATCAGAAACAAATAAAAGTATACCGAAAAAAATTAATACCTGAATAATTTGATTATCCGAAAATGAAAGGGCGATTTCATTTATATAATTAAAACCGCCGAAAAAAAGCATACCTAATGTAAGCAACAATACAAAAGCAGAACTGTAAAACGAAAGTTTAGAGTTAATCCTTCCGTATTCTTGAGATTTTTTGTATTTTTGACTGTCATATATGCCTTCGAGTTCAGGCGGGATATTTTTATTGCGGTATTTTGTATTTAAAAAATCAATGTATTGTGAAAGAATATAAGAAAATACTAAAATGCCGATAATAAGATAAAAAACTGTATTATACATTCCAGTGATTTTTATGTTAAGTTTGCAAAGTTAAAAACTATATTGTAAATATTTCTTATCAAAAACTTATCTTGTGTTTTAAGTTGAAAACAGATGAAAAGTGGCTATATAATAATTATATATTTTTTTATCTTATTTTTTGTAAGCAATTGCCGTCCTGAAAAAATATCGGAAAATAAGAATAAGTTTAGCCCGGCTGACTCCGCTTTGGATAAATCAGGCAACAGCGGTGTATCTGCCGATTCTGCTGAAATATTATATGTAAAACCGGGAAGTTTAGTTTTTTTCTCACTTTCAGAAAGTGAATACAAAAAATTTATACACTTAACAGGAAGGGAATCTGAATGGGAATTTAATTTGATATATAAAAGATTTAAAACATTGGCGGGAAATACAAAAAAAGCATTGGAAAATGATAAAAATACCGGGATTAAAGTTTTTTATGCCGTAAATCCTGTAATAGGATTTTTAACAAATTCCGGAGATACTGTTTTTTTTAAAAGAAAAGAAAATGACTTTTTTGTCGGTCAAATATTTTTTAACGGAGGAGACAGCTTGATAACGGAAGAAGGACTTATGAGAAAAGACAGTTTGGAAAAGTATATTGAAAAATATTTTAATATAAAAGATATTAACATAAAACAAGTATTTATACAGTCTGAAAATCAAAGAGTAATGAAGCTTGATTCAATTACGGAAGAAGTTAGTGACACTTTGGAGATACCTTAAAAATAAAAACCGGCATACGAATTGATTTATAATTAGCAAATCAAACTTAAAAGGAAAAGCTATGAAAAGATTTATTTTTATCCTCGCAGTTTTAGGTGTTCTCTTAGCACCTGAAAGTTCGGAAGCTCAAAGATACGGAAGTTCCGAATTACGATTAAGAATGGCAGACAACTCAGTATTTACGGTTATTTTTGACAGAAAAATATATGATGTTCCTACTTCTTTATTCAGACTTTCAGGAATAAGAGCCGGTTCTCATCGCTTAGTCGTAAAAAAAAGAGTAGGAGGCAGATACGGAACATACAGAACTGTCTATAACGGAAGTATTTACATACGGGCAAACTCTGTTGTAAGAGCAAGAATAAACAGGTATAACCGGCTTGTAATAAAAAGCATTACCCCTGTTTACGACGGCGGAGGCTACGATAACGGCGGAGGGTATTATAACAAACCACTGCTTGACCTCGCCCGATTACAAAACTCAATGAGACACGCATCTTTTGAAAATGATAAACGAATTATTGCAGAACAGGCGATATCAACTCACAGAGTAAAAGCTAATCAGGTTTATCGTATATTAACAATGTTCAGTTTCGAATCCACAAAATTGAAAGTCGCAAAATTTGCATATAGATACTGTATTGACAAACGCAACTACTATCTTGTCAATAATGCGTTTACGTTCAGCAGCAGTATTCGGGAACTGAATAATTATATAGGAAATTACAGGTCTGATTATTATGATGATGACTGGAACTACTACAATAAAAGAGATTATTATGACGATTATAATGACGGCTGGTAAACCGTAAAAGTTACAAAATAATAAAAAAGCGGGATTCGCAAGTGCAATATCCCGCTTTTTTATTGTCGCATACAGATAAAAATATGATTATGACTTATCAAAACAGTTATTTTTTTTTACTAACTTTGCTTCCCGAAATTTTAAAAATAAAAAATGAATACTGACTTAATTAAAAAAACGGCAAATACAGTAAGAGGCTTATCAATTGATGCAATCCAAAAGGCAAGCTCAGGACACCCCGGCTTGCCATTAGGAATGGCAGATGTTACAACAGTGCTTTTTAATGAGCACTTAAAATTTAATCCGAAAAATCCGAAATGGTTTGACAGAGACAGATTTGTTTTGTCAGGAGGGCACGGCAGTATGCTTTTATACAGCTTATTACATCTTTACGGATATGATTTAAGTTTGGACGACATTAAACAATTCAGACAGTGGCACAGCAAAACACCGGGTCATCCCGAAGTGCAGGATACAGACGGTGTTGAAACAACAACCGGACCGCTCGGGCAAGGACTTGCAAATGCCGTAGGTATGGCTTTGGCAGAAACGATTCTTGCCGCAAAATATAATACCGATACCGAAATAATAAATCATTACACCTATGTTACCGCGGGCGACGGCGATTTGCAGGAAGGTATTTCACATGAAGTATGTTCGTTTGCAGGGCATAATAAACTCGGAAAGCTAATTGTATTTTACGATTCAAATCATATAACAATTGACGGAGACACCAAACTTTCCTTTACGGACGATACAAAAAAACGCTTTGAAGCATACGATTGGCAAGTTATTGAAATTGACGGGCATAACTATAATGAAATTAATGAGGCAATTAAAAAAGCAAAATCAGAAACCGAAAAGCCCTCAATTATTATTTGCAAAACAACTATTGGTTTCGGCAGTCCTAATAAAGCCGGAACTCATGATGTACACGGCTCTCCGCTCGGTGAAGAAGAAATTATTTTAACAAAAGAGAATTTAAACATCTCAACTGAAAAATTTTATGTTCCTGATGAAGTATATGAGTTTACAAAACAAAAAATTAAAAAAGGAAAAGAATTTGAAGAATTATGAAACGAACTGTTAGCAAAATATACGGAAAATAATGAAGATGCCGCTAAAGAATTGAAGCAAATAATTGAAAATAAACTTCCGGAAATTAAAATTGAAAGATTTGAAGCCGGAACAAAATTTGCTACAAGAGCATCTTCAGGAAAAGTAATAGAACAACTTGCAGAGCAACTTCCTAACCTTATCGGCGGTTCGGCAGATTTAACCCCTTCAAACAAAACAAAAGCAAAAAGTCAAACCGAATACAGCCCGAATAATCGTTGGGGAACTTATATTCATTACGGTATTCGTGAATTCGGGATGGCAGGAATTATGAACGGAATTGCTTTGCACGGCGGATTAATACCTTACGGCGGAACATTCTTTGTATTTTCCGACTATATGCGTTCGGCAATGCGGATGGCAGCACTTATGGGAATCAGGGTTATTTATGTTTTAACACACGATTCTATAGGATTAGGAGAGGACGGACCTACGCATCAACCCGTAGAGCATTTGGCATCTTTGAGGGCAATTCCGAATTTAACGGTTTTTCGTCCGGCTGATGCTAACGAAACGGCTCTTGCATGGAAACTTGCTTTGAAAAATACTTCGGGACCTTCAGTTTTGGTACTTACCAGACAAGGATTGCCGACGGTAAACAGAAACGGCAGAGATTTTGCGAAAATCGAAGAAGCCGAAAAAGGTGCTTATGCCGTCAGTGATGATGTTGATTTTGATATTATCCTAATGGCATCCGGCTCGGAAGTTGAAATAGCGGTTAAGGCAAAAGAAATGCTGAACAAAGACGGAATTGAAGTGAGGGTTGTTTCATTTTTATCTATGGAAATATTTGATAATCAAAGTGATGGATATAAAGATGAATTGCTTCCGGAAAGATGTGAAAAGCGGATAGCCGTTGAAGCCGCATCAAGTATGTCATGGTATAAATATGTCGGGACAAAAGGAAAAGTTATCGGTATTAATAAATTCGGAGCTTCAGCTCCTTATGAGAAACTTTATGAAGAATACGGTATTACCGCAGATACAGTTTATAATGCCGCCAGAAATATGTTAAATTGAATAACATAAATCTTTTTAAATAAAAAAGAGGCTGTCTTTTTCGGCAGCCTCTTCTGTTTTATCTTTTTTGTTTCTTAACATCAACTCTTACGCCTTCGGAATGTGCCGTAAATTCCGGAGCATACATACATTGAATTGTCGTAATGCCGTTTGAAAAATCACCTTCGTGGGTTACACGCAGAGGATATTCAAAAACATAGGTTCCTTTGGGCAGATATTCCATAAAGAAATTGGTAGAGGCATCTTTTGTTGTTTCGTAGTAGCCCAATCCGTCTTGGTATTTGTAGCGTGAAAAAACGTTTATAGGTTCAAAGCCGCTTGCCCGCATATCTTTCATATGTATGTACTCCATTCGGCGGTCAACGCGAAGCTCTATGCGAACAATTACCTTATCGCCGATTTTCAGTTTTGCCTTGTCGGAAACGGGCTCTATTATTTTGCCTCTTTCGGTAAGTTTTTCGATAAACAGTTGTTTTTTGAGTTTCAGCGGCGTTTCGTGCGGCGTTATTTTATCCAAATCTTCAAAATATTGCCAATACATTGCTCCCCAGCTTACGCCTTCGTCGAATTTTTTAATGCTGATATTTCCCATTTCGGGTTTTATTTCCGTTCCGTTCCACGAAGTTTTGAAATAACCGGTTCCGGCTTCAATTTTAAGGTCTTTTTGTTGTTTGGGGTCAAATTTTTTGTCGGCAATTTTTATTTCAACCTGCTTATCGCTTACAAGCCAATCGCTTCCTCGCATCAGCAAAGCATAAACGGCTTCGGTTGTGGCTTTGGTTGTTTTCCAGTCTTGTGTTTGTTTTTGTTTCAGCAGCCAAATTTTCATATCGTTTACAGATTTTTTGTCTTTCGCAACTTCATCAAAAACTTCAATCATAAGTGCCTGAAATTCAATAGGTGCCTGATGCCAATACCAGCCGCCGACATTATCTTTCCAATACATTCCGAGTTCTTTGTGATTAATTGAATGTTCTTTCAGCGATTTTACAATTTCCTGTTCGGTGTGAATGCCGGTTTTTGCCTGCGGTTGTCGATACAGTGCCAAAGCAATCATTCCTTGCATATATTTGCTTTGCGAAAGCCAATATTTTTTTGCCTGTTCGAGGTAATAATCGTATGCTTCCTGCGAACGTTTCGGCACGGGAATATCGGTAAAGTAACTTCTTCCGTAAAGGTATTGAATTGCTGAATGTGACAGGTGATTTTTTTTGAGTTCTTCTTTTTTGTAATGTTGTTTCAGCCAATCGTAATCTTCTTTAATTCTTGCATCGGTATATCCGATTGCTTTTTTCAGCATATTAAAAGTTTTTTGGTCTTCGCGAACGGATTTTACGCCGAGTTTGTCGAGGTGTCCCATTCCGGTAACGATATATTGCGTAATATAACGGCTTTCGGGCATACCGTTGAACCAAGGCCAGCCGCCGTTTGCTTTTTGTGCTTTTTGAATTTTTCGTAAAGCAATATTCAGTTCATTTCCCATTTTATTGAGGTCGAAAAGTAACCCGATGCGTTTTTTGCGTTCGCTTTCGTTTTTACCTTGTAAAACCCAGGGTGTTTCTTCGAGAAGCACGGCTTTTAATTCTCGATTTTTTTCAAGATTTGAAATTAAAGCACCTGCATTTTCTTGTTTCCAAGCATCGAAAACACGTTTTATTTTCGGATTTGAATTTGCGATATGTGATGCGATGCTGTTGGCGTAAAATCTGCTGAATGTTTGTTCGGTGCATTCGTAAGGATATTCCATAAGGTAGGGCAATGCCTGCACGGCATACCAAGCCGGATTTGAGGTAAATTCAAGCGTAAGCTTATAGTTTTGAATACTTGACGAATTTCCGGAATTAAGCAACTTTTTGAATTTGAAATTCTTGGTTTCTTTTCCTCTTACGGGAAGCGGCAAGCTTTCGGTAACGAGCATACGGTTGGTTAAAACAGGCAGGGGCTGTTGCTCGCCGTCGGAAAAATTGCCGGCTTTTGCAACAACTTTGTACGTAATTGCTCCTATGCCTTCGGGTATTACAAGTTTCCACTCCGTAAGCGTATTTCCGCCTGCTTTTACGGTAAAATTTTTGTTTGCTTTTTCGCCGGATGCGAAAATATTTACCGGCTTCATTGAAAGGGCATCGAAAAATTCGAGTTTTACGTTTCCGCTTAAATCTTTTTCGGAAATATTACTGATTTTTACGGGGAACGTAATTTTATCGTTTTCGCGGAAAAAACGCGGTGCATTGGGCATCAGCATTAAATCTTTTTGTGTAACGAGTTCTTCATTAATAAAACCGTATTTTAAATCTTCGGTGGTTGCAAAACCCATCATTTTCCATTTTGTTAAACTTTCGGGAATTGTAAAACTTATAATTACTTCACCTTTTTCGTTTGTTTTAAGATGCGGATAGAAAAATGCTGTTTCGTTAAAATTTGTTCGAACTTTTATGTTTGAAAAATCTTCGTCGTTATTCGATGTTTTAATTTCGTCGTTTAGTATTTTATCTGTTTCTAATTCTTTTTGTTCGTGAGTAGGAGGCACTCCGGAAACTTCACGCGATAATTTTACTCCTTTCTTTTTATAATGCGGAGTAGTTTCAAGTCCTTCATAATCAATATTTTTTGCAATATAGCCGAATATTTCGGATAAACCTGAAGAAGCATTATTATAGGAAATATCTATAAAGCCGAACCAATTGAATTTGCTGTAATTCAGCATTTTATAAACAGGGATTTTATCGAGGTTTTCTTTTATTAACTTAGAGTTAGAGCTTGTGAAAGTTCCTGTCGTAAAAGGTTTTGATGAGTAATATGAGTTGTATATATTAAAATCCCACGTATTTTTTTTGAACCGGTCAAGTGATGCATCGTATAGAGTTGCGAGCATTTCAGCTGCAACTTTTTCGCCTTTCGGTCCTTTTATTTTTATTTTCCACTCTTCTTTTTGTCCGGGATAGAGTTTATCACGAAATGTTTCAAATTCAATATTCAATTTTTTGTTTGAATAAGGAACGATGACGATTGAGGTATAACTATAAATTCGATTGTCTTTTATGAATGCAAAATGTACGGCAAAATTACCTCTGTCGTCTTCCGTTACAGGAATTGTTACAAGTTTTTGCTCGTTATTTAATTCCAGGTATTCGGTTTTTACAATTTTATCCTTTTTTTCAATTTGATAAATAAGATTGACATTTTTGTATGACGAGCCGATTAAAAATGAGGTATTTTCTCCCGGTTCACATATGAGGTTCATAGGTTTATAAAAACTAGGTGTTTTAAACGCAAGTTTTTTTGTTTTGTGTGATATAATACTGAAAAAATGCTTGTTGCTTACGGGATTTCCGAATTTATCTTTTGATTTTATTTCAAGAACATAATATCCGTTTTCGGCATTTTCCAGAAATGACAGGTCTAATTTCTTGTTTTTTTCGGTATTAAATTCCGTTGAAAAAACTTCTTTTTCTTTCTCAAGGTTTTGTTGCATATTTTCATCGGTATATACGTTTTCGGGAAATTGTTTATACCATTCTTCTTTTGTGTAAAATTGCTTTTCGGGTGCAGACCACAGCCGATTTCTTAAAAGTGTCGGGTTGTCTTTTTGTTTGTAAATTTTTATTTCGCCTTCGGCGGGGATAGATTCGCCGTTAAGGTTTTGCGTGTTTATGTTGTATTCAAATTTTGCATCTTTTTCAAATTCAGCAATGTCTTTGTTTATAATTTCAGGAACGGGAACACTGACTTGCAATGCTCTGTAACCGATTTGGATATAACCGGTTATGCTTTGAGTTTCGCCGT
The DNA here is from genome assembly GCA_947311125.1 of uncultured Chlorobiota bacterium. Lineage (GTDB taxonomy): Bacteria > Bacteroidota > Bacteroidia > Bacteroidales > JAADGE01 > JAADGE01. The sequence goes on along the minus strand of CAMZKI010000269.1, from coordinate 2,522 downwards.
TTATGTCGGTTACGTCGGCAATTATTTTATAGCTGAAATAGGTAAATTCATTTTCGGGCATACTTAAATCGGGCAGTGCTTCAAAATTGATTTTAAATTTGCCTTGCTCGTCGGTTCTTGTTGTTCCGTTTTTTATTTCGGTCGGTTGCACGTTGAAATTCCTAAACCGCCAACCCCGCCATTTCGGCGTTCTGATAATTCTGTATTTTACTTCGGCATCGGTCAGCGGAGCTCCGGCATAAGATTTTGCTTCACCTTCTGCCGTAACGGTTTGGTTAAGAATATAATTTCCTTTAAAAGGCAGCATTTTTACTTCAAATTTCGGTCTTTTGTATTCTTCAACCGAAAAGTATAGGGTGCCGTAGTCGCTTTTCAGTCGAAATTCACCGTTTAATACGCCTTGCGGCAGAATAAATGTGCCGCTGAATGTTCCGAATTCGTTTGTTTTTAATTTCAGTTCACTTACTTTTTGATAATTAACATCATACAAAACAACTGTTTCTTCTTCGTTTGTTACGATTTTGTTTGTTTCTTGGTTTGAAAGAATTGAAATTCCTTTGAAAAATACGGTTTGTCCGGGGCGGTATATGGCTCTGTCTGTAAAAAAATATGTGTGTCTGCGAAGACTGTTGTCTTTTTTGTAATTATTCATGTAAAAAGAGCCGTCACTTGTTAAAAAGTCGTTTCCGAGTTTAAAATCAATATTCCAACTGTTATAAGAGTTTTTATTTTCGGGCGGGATAACAAAAACACCGTTTTTGTCGGTTGTATATATTCTTTTTATATTTCGAATGTACCTTTTAAAAGTATAGTTGTATGTTTTGTTCCAAACCGTGCATCTTACGTCTTGTAAGGGAAGTCCGGTTTTTCGATTTAAGACCCAAAATTTTTGAGCACCGTTATCTTGTTTTTGTACTGTGTAGCTTATATTTGAAACCGTAATATCTTTATATGTTGCAAGTCCGTTTTCGTATGTAAAACTTTTATTGTCGGAAATAAAAATAATGTAAAATCCTATATCTAAACCGTCGTTCAGCAATTCTGTCGAGTGTGTGTTAAAATCGCCGTCATTCGGTATTTTTTGCGAAAATTGTTTTACGGTTTGCGAGTTTTGAAAAATTTTGTCGTAAAATTCCGTTCCGGATAGCTTTTCGTAAAGTTTTAAGTATTTATTAAAGTCAATTTTTGCAATGCGGATATAAATTTCATTGATATTTCGGTAGGTAATTTTTGCCGAAAATTTTGAGTTGCCCGGAATTATTTTTTCCGTTTCGACGGAAAGGTTGTGAAATTGTATGTCGCTGCTTAAGGTTTTTGCAACTTCTGCAGCATGTGTTTTCGGGTATTTTTTTATGATGTTTTCACATATTTCAAAAGCTGTTTTTTTATAGTATTTGTATTTTTCCGTGTTTTTATTTTTCGGGTTGTATTTATTTGACAGTTTTTTGTATAATTTTGCTTTTTCGATAGAAATTTCACCGGAAAACGGAATATCGGAATATTTTTTTTCAAGATTTGAAAGAGCATTCAGAAACAGTTCGTCTTTTTTCGGATTGACGGAGAATTGATATACAAATTTCAGGCGTTTTAAATCTGCATCAATCAAAGCGTCTTTATTTTTTGTGTCGGAAAGTCTGAATTTTAATAAATCCTGTAAGAGGCAAATTCCGTGAAAATGTAAAGATAAAAAATCTGAAGATGAAATTTCTTTGTTTGCAAATAATTGTGCTTCATCAAAATAGAATGCTTCTTCAATTTCAAAATTATCAGCGGGTTTTGTAAGGGATATTTCTGTATTTGAGAAAAAGTCGATTGCCTTGTTTGCTAAAAAATCGTAAAGTGTAGGGCGAAGATTTTCCGGCTTATTTCCTTCAATAATAAGTTCTTTAAAATCGGAAATCGGTATTTTTTTTAATTGTTCGGGGTCGGAAACCGAAGCCGTATATGCTTTTATTGTTTTCTCGACAAGATAATCGAGTGTCCATGTTTGCATATCGTTATTGTCAAAATTTTTGGTGTTTGTTCTTGCATGAAATTTGTAACGATTTGCTCCGTAATACCACCAATACATATCGGCAAGCATGGAATTCATAATTGCATTATCGGGAAAATCTGCCGTTTGTGCCGTACTGTCGAGTTCTTTACAAAGTCGTTCAAAGGCATTTTCCTCTATTTGATTTTTGTATTTTAAGTTATAAATAAAAGATTTGATAACTTGCTGTGAGTTGTTTTCTGTTTTGGCTTTTGTATAAATCTCTTCGACAACATTTAATGCCGACTTAGGGAGTCCTTTTTTTTCAAGCGAGTCGATTTTTTGCCATTTTGTTTGATAGAATGTCATTTTTTGAGCTTTAAGTTTTATTGTAAATACTGTAAATATTAAAAAAGAAACGAGAAAAATAATTTTGGTTTTCATAGTCTTGACAAATTTAATCTGTAAATATAAATAAAATTATTAATTTCCATAATACGAAAGTTGTCATATTTAAATCACATATTATAGGAGTATAATTGATATCTTT
>CAMZKI010000268.1 GCA_947311125.1 uncultured Chlorobiota bacterium | reverse complement strand
TTCCGACATTAAAAGAGCATATTGAAAATATTAACTCTGCAGACAAAAAGGTACTAAAAGACCTGTACAAAGAAAAAATAAAATTCGGGAAACTGTCATATAAAGGCGGAGCCGGATTAGGCTTTATTGTTGATGTTAATACGAAATATGATTTTTTATCATTCAAATCTAAAAATGTATATATCAATTTTTCGCCTGTTTTTCTTACCATATCAATAAAGCCTAATCCGGCTCCGCCTTTATATGACAGTTTCCCGAATTTTATTTTTTCTTTGTACAGGTCTTTTAGTACCTTTTTGTCTGCAGAGTTAATATTTTCAATATGCTCTTTTAATGTCGGAATATTTTCTTTTAGTACAACGTTTCCCGTTGTTATGTTATATTCTTGTTCTGTTTTTGTAACAAGAAATATTCCCTGCCCGTCAATTATTGAACCGGGTTTTTTTCTTTCGGCCGAGTGTTTGCTTATATTTTGCAAAGATTCTACCATAACGTGGAAGACTCTTTTTTGCAATGCGTTTGATTCGTTTGTCAAAGCTATATGACTTTCTGCAAGCGAACTGAATGCTTTTGTAATTTCATGAGTAATCTCACCTTCGTAAGCAAAGGTAACATTACTGCTTCTCATAATTTTATAAAAATCAAACACAAAGTCTAAATTTTCATTGACCTGAGATGTTTCTGCCATACAAATATATTTAAAATCCTATTCCGATAAATAAAATATCATCAATTTGTTTATAATCTTTTTTCCAATTCTCAAAATCTTCGACAAAGTAATCATAATATTCTTTCATTGAAAAATTATTTTTTTCTGTGATTATGTCTCTGATTCTGCCTGCTTGGTATTTACGCCCTTCGGTTCCGCCTATTTGGTCGGGTAATCCGTCCGTAAATATAAAAATTTTATCTTTTTTAACAATATCTATTTCATAGTTTGTAAATTTCTCTTCTTTGCCTCCTCTTCTTGACGACATAGATTTTCCGCCTATGGACATCCTGTCTCCCTTATATCTGCTCAGGTTTCCGTCTCTAAGAAAGAATAAAGGGCGATGTGCTCCGGAATATTCAAGTTTATTTTCGCTTAAATTTATTTTTATGAGTGCAATATCCATACCATCTCTTGCTTTTGAGTCGGGAGAATCCTGTTTTAATGTTTGTCTTACTCTTATATGCAACTCATCAAGTATCTCTGCCGGAGACATTTTTTCATTACGTCCTAAAATACTGTTCAGCGAAAAATATGCGATAAACGAGATTAATGTTCCCGGAACTCCGTGCCCTGTACAATCAATGGCTGCGATGTATATGTTGTCCTCGGAGGCATAAAACCAGGGCAGATCTCCGCTTACCACATCTCTCGGTTTATAAAATACAAAAGAATCGGGCAGGTATCTTTTTATAATGTCGAAATCCGGAATAATTGCAGATTGTATTCGTTGTGCATAATTGATACTTTCCGTAATATTCTTGTTTTTGTTCTCAATTTCAAGTTCAATTTCTTTTCTTTCCGTTATGTCGTGAACTACAAACAGGATTGTTGTAAGAATGTTTTTATCGTCAAATTCCGGTATTGCATTAAACTGAACAGTTCTTTTTGTATTGTTTATGTTAAAAATTGTTTCTTTTTGAATTTCTTTATGTTCGATATTTGTTTCTTTTGCTAAATCAAGAATAAAGTTTTTAACTGATTCGTCAATTTCTAAATTATTGATATTGTTTCCTCTCAGGACTTCGGGCTTTATGCCGATAAACTTTTCCGTAACCGGATTTGCATAGAAAAAAGTTCCGTCTTGTCCCATTCTGAGTATCATATCGGGAGAGTTCTCGGAAAGAGCCTGCATTTCACTGCTCAAACGCTTTGCTGTTTCGGCTTCTTTTCTTTCCGTTATATCTCGTGTATTAAAAAGAATACCGTTTATTGCCGGATTATTCAGAAGGTTCCTGCCGGTTGTTTCAAGCCATAGTCTTCTGTTTCTTTTATCTGTATATTGGTATTCGAATGTTCGTTCGTGCTCGGGATTTTTTATAAGGTCTGAGAATACATCTTTTAATATTTTATCTCCTCTTTCAAATCTGTTTACGCCTAACATTTCTTCGGGTGCAAAACCTAATATGTTTTTAACGGAGGGACTGACATACTGAACTATTCCCTGTTTATCATAAATTGTAATAACTTCGGATGCATTTTCAAGCAGAGCGTGAAGTCGTTTTTGTCCTTGTTCGACTTCTTTAATCTTTTGAGCAAGTTCAATATTTGTTTTTTCCAGCTCAATTTGGGTTTTTTTCATTTCCTCGGCATTCTTCCTCAGCTCTTCTTCATTTCGTTTTAAGTCTTCGGTAAGTTTTTGTGATTCAAAAAGCAATTTTTTAGTTGTTGTGTTTGCTTTTATGTTAAAAAGTGTTTGTCCGATAATCTCGCTTAATTCTTCAAAAAGATTTATAACATCTTCCGATATTACATTTTGTAAGAATTAAGCGAGATTATCGGACAAACACTTTTTAACATAAAAGCAAACACAACAACTAAAAAATTGCTTTTTGAATCACGAAAACTTACC
>CAMZKI010000267.1 GCA_947311125.1 uncultured Chlorobiota bacterium | reverse complement strand
TTTATAATTTTAATTGTATTGTGTTTTTTATTATAATTCAGTTTTATGAAATATATTCCGTTCGGAAGAGAGGATAAATTAATTTTGGCTTTGTGAGTATTTGAATTTTTTTCAATTAGTTTTTCTCCGGTAATACTAAAAACAGAAACTTTATAATTATCAACATCCGATAATTCTGTAAATAAAATATCATTCACAGGGTTAGGATATACTTTTATACCCGCCTCAATTCCCGAAACAGATTGAATATAGTTGTATGTAACTGTAACATCATCAAAATCAGAGCAGTTGTTATTGTTTACCGTCCATCGGAAAATATTGTCTCCTATGTTTATATTATCCGTAAAAGTACTCGGATTATTAGCATTTGCGAAGTTTCCGGAACCGGAAATAACAGTCCATACTCCTTCTGAATTTGGGGGTAAAACGGCATTCAGGTATGTTTGATCTTGATTTATAATTTGGTCGGTTCCGGCGTATGCAATTATCTTATCGTTTGTTACCGTTATATCATCAGTTGCAGAGCAATAGGGGGTATATACGGTCCATCTTAAAATATTGTTTCCGGGAGCAAGGTTGCTGACATCTGTATTATTTGCATTTATATCTGCAAAAACAGCATTTCCTGATATGACAGACCAAATTCCGGAACTTCCGGTTGTCGGATTTTCCGCATTAAGCGTAGTATAGTCATCACAAAGTATTTGGTCGTTGCCTGCGTTTGAAGATAAATATTCATAATTTATATTTATGTAATCGCTTGTTGAACAGTTAGGTGCATAAACAGTCCAGAGAAAGAGATTATTTCCTCCGCCGATATTTGTAACCTGTGTGTTATATAATGTCGGAGAAATAATATTCGCATTTCCGGAAACTAAAGACCAATTAGCACTGATGCTGCCTACGGGATAATTTCCGTTTAAATTTGTAAAGTTTTCACATATTATTTGGTCGGCTCCGGCATCGGCATTTATTCTTGTGATTATAATCTCATCATAGGCAGTTGCACCGTTTATTGTAACATTCCAGCGGTATCTGTTAATACCTTCCGAAATGTTTTTGACCCAAGTTGCAGGGTCGTAAATATTATCAAAATTTCCGGTTCCTTCTTCTACGGTCCAATATTGAGGCGTACCGCCCATATCCTGTGCATTTAACTTCAGAGAATCCAAGCATATTGTTTTGTCTGAACCCGCATTAGGCTGAAAGTCTGTTACCGTAATTTTGACAACATCATAAGCCGTACAGCCGTTGTAACTTACTGTCCATTGAAACTCATTAATACCTGACGGGATATTTGTTACGGTTGTACTCGGGTCATTAACATTAGTAATATCACCGCCGCCTCCGAGTAATATCCAGTCTCCGGTTCCGCCTGAAGGCAAAGTTGCAGCCATTGTTGCAGAAGTGACAAATTGCTGAAGTATTTGGTCAGTTCCCGCATCAGCAGTAAAGCTTTTATTATTTATTATTACGTCATCGCCTCCGCTGCTGCAGCCGTTACTAAAAACAGTCCATTTGAATGTATTTAATCCCTGAGCCAGATTTGTAACTTGTGTGTTATATAAAGTTGCATTCCGGAATGTTCCGTTTCCGCTGATAACTTCCCAAAGACCGTTGCTCCCGATTGCGGGGGCTTGTCCTGAAAGTGTAGTGTAATCACGACAAATTGACTGGTCGCCGCCGGCAGTTGCAGTTACCGTATTGTTGCTAATTGTAACTTCATCATAGTTTATGCAGGTGTTATATGTAACCGTCCATCTTATTATGTTATCGCCTAAACTTAAATTTGAGATTTGAGAAGAAGGAGAGTTTTGGTCAGCAATATTTCCTCCTCCGGCCTGTATTGTCCATACTCCTGTTCCGGGTAATGGATTATTTCCCGTAAGTGTTGCCCAAGGACTGCAAACATTAAAATCAGTTCCCGCATCAGCGGAAATTGAATTATTTGTAACGATAACTTCGTCAAAATCAGAACAACCGTTTTTAAATACTGTCCATTTATAAACATTTACCGATAAATCCGGGATGCCTGAAATATTTGTATTAAAGGATGAAGGGTTTGAAAATAATCCGTTTCCGGAAACTACTTCCCAATATCCGTAGCCGGGTGCGGGATCGGAAGCTGTTAAAGAAGTGTATGAGGTACAAATTTCCTGATTAGAGCCGGCAGATGTTATAAATTCGTTATTTGTTATTTGGACTTCGTCAGAGTCGGTGCAACCGTTACCTGAGATTGTCCACATAAAAGTATTTATTCCGGATGTCAGGGCAGTAACCGGGGTGTTATACAAAGTAGGGTTTGAAATACTTCCCGAACCGCTTGTGCGTGTCCATAAACCTGTTAAAGTTCCTGCCGGTTGATTTCCGTTTAAAGTTGCAAAATTTACACATACGTTTTGGTCTGTTCCTGCATCAGCAAAAACACTGTTTCGGTTAATCTGAATTTCGTCAAAATTTTCGCAGCCGTCTTTGTTAATAGTCCAGCGGATAATGTTTGTACCTTGCGACAGGTTTCTTACAACTGTTGATATGTCAACAGAATTATCAAAAATTCCGGTTCCCGTTGTTACTGACCAGTAGCCGTATCCGCTTGTCGGAGGGGAATTTCCTATAATTGAAGTAAAATCATCGCATATATCAGAAGGGCCGCTTACACTTGCAGCGGCATCGTAAAGGTTGTCAGTAATTGTAATATCGTCATAGCTTTTGCAAGAGCCTTTTGAAATTGTCCATCTGAAATTATTTAATCCCGGGATTAATCCTGTAACTTCTGAACTGTAAAGATTTGAATTTGTAACCGTACTTGTTCCTGCTAATACCTGCCAAGTTCCGGTTTCTCCTGCCTGGGGTGGATTTGCATCTAAAATGCTTGTTGTTCCGCAAACTATTTGGTCTGTTCCTGCATTTGCCGAAACAAAATTATTCGTAACCGTAACGTCGTCAAAGCTTGAGCAGCTTGCAAATTCAACTGTCCAGCGGTAAATATTGTCATTTAAACCTATATTGGTAACTCCGGTATTATTCAATAATGAGTTTGTAAAAGTTCCGCTTCCCGAAAATACAGACCAATGTCCTGTCCCTACTTCAGGGCTGACGGCAGCCATTACAGTTTCTCCGTTGCATGTTTCTTTATCGGGTCCTGCATTTGCGACAGAGGGTGTATTTTTTGTAATGGTTACATAATCGACCCGGATACAATTTCCGTGTGTAATTTTCCATTCAAAGGTATTGGCTCCGGTTATTAATCCGCTTACTTGTGTATTTGAGAGAGTTGCATTTGAGAAAGTTCCGCTTCCTCCGGTTATTCTCCATTCTCCTGTCCCGGGTGCCGGATTATTTGCGTTTAATGTATATGTATCAACACATATTTGGTCGTCGGGCCCTGCATCGGCAATAAAATAATCATAGGTTATATTAACTGTATCAGCAGAGGTACAGCCTTTATATTCGATAGTCCATTTATATTTGTTTAATCCTGTATTAACTAATTTTACTTGTGTGTTATATGCGCTTACATTAACAAAATTTCCGTTTCCGGAGACAACAGTCCAAGTTCCTGTTCCGTTTACCTGGTTATTTCCTGAAAGGAATGTGTAGTTATCACAGATTATTTGGTCTGTTCCTGCATTTGCCGTTGTGGGCTTGTTACTTGTAATAATTACATTTGCATAATCTGTACAATTTCCTTTTTGAACAGTCCATTGCAGTGAATTTGTGTTAATTCCTAAATCTGTTATTGTTGTTACGTTTGAATAAATATCTCCGAAAACAGGGTTTCCGGAAGAAGCAACTACAGACCAAGTACCTGTTCCGGGTGCAGGGTCATCAGCATTTAATGTTGTAAAATCATTGCAGGTTGTTTGGTCGGGTCCGGCATAAGCGGTAACTTCATTGTTTGTAACGGTTATTGTATCTTTAGAAAAACATATACCTTTTGTAATTTTCCATTCAAATTTATTGATGCCTTGTGAAAGTCCGGTAACATTTGTTGCATTTACTGTCGGGTTTGCTATTGTTCCGCTGCCCGAAACTAAAGACCATAAACCGCTTTCTCCGGATCCGTAAAGATTTGCATTTAAGGTATATATGCTTGTACATATTTCTTCGTCGGCAGCTGTATATGCTTGCGTAGGATAATTATTAATTATAATAACGGCGTCTTCATAAGTATTAATTCCGTTGCTGATTGTCCATTTCAGTTCATTAAAACCTTCAATAATGTTTGTTATGGTTGTATTATAAAGTGTAGGAACGGTAATCGTGCAACTTCCGCTTATTATTGTCCAGTTGCCTGAATATCCTACAGGAGGCGGGTCTGCGGTTAATATAGTTGTATTAGTACAAATTTCCTGATCAGGACCGGCATTAGTTTGAGAAAATAGAGTTGAGTTTATCAGAAGAATTAAAGTTCCGAGATAGAGAGTAAATCTTAAATTCATAGTAAAGGAAATTAATTAGGTATTATACAAAGATAAGACAAAAATAATATAAATAAGTTGCAAAAAAGACTTATTTGAAGTCAAAACTTAACTGAAATGCATTTTCCTTAATTTTATGGTCTAAATTGCTGACAGACATACCAATAAGTCTTATAGGCTTATAAGAAAGGTCTGTATCGTTAAATAACTCATCGGTTAAACTAAGTATTGTTTTAATATCTTTAATTGTATAATTTAGTGTTTTACTTTTTGTAATTTGGTTAAAATCAGAATATTTAATCTTAATTGTCAGTGTTTTTCCGTAAGTTTCGGCGTTTCTGCAACGAGCAATTAATTTTTTTGCAATTTGCTCTGCTTTTTCGTAAATATTTTCAATATTAAAAATATCATCGGCAAAGGTTTTTTCGGTGCCGATTGACTTTCGCAGTCTGTCAGGATTAACGTCTCTGTTATCAATGCCTCGGGCAATATCGTAAAAATATTTACCTTGCTTACCGAAACGTTTTATCAGATATTGTAAGCTTTTTTGTTTTAGGTCGTATCCGTTACGAATACCGTATTTATGCATTTTCTCAGCTGTTACTTTTCCTATACCGAAAAATTTTCGGATTTCAAGATTTTCGATAAATTCTTCTGCTTTATCAGGAGTAATTGCAAAAAAACCATCGGGTTTATTATGGTCGGAAGCAATTTTTGCCAGAAATTTATTAAAAGAAACACCTGCCGATGCCGTAAGTTCGGTTTGTTCTTTTATTTTTTTCTTGATTTGTTTTGCTATAATTGTTGCTGAAGGCAGGTTTATTTTATTTTCGGTTACATCTAAAAAAGCTTCATCTAAAGATAAAGGTTCGACTAAATCAGTATATTCAAAGAAAATTTTGCGAATCTGTTCTGAAATCTGTTTGTATTTATTAAAATCGGGGCGAACAAAAATTAAAAAAGGACACTTTTTGAGGGCAACTATTGCCGGCATTGCCGAGTGTATTCCGTATTTTCGGGCTTCGTAGCTTGCTGCAGCTATTACGCTTCTGTTTCCGCTTCCGCTGACAGCAACCGGCTTTTCTCGGAGGTTAGGGTTGTCTCTTTGTTCTGCGGAAGCAAAAAAAGCATCCATATCAATATGAATAATTTTTCTTATTTTGTTTTCTTTCACTTTGCAAAAATCAGATTTTTTATGATAATAAATCATAAATAACTGATGATTTTTAGTAATTTTGCATAAAATTAATACTATGTTACTTACCGAATTAAGGGCAATCTCTCCGCTTGACGGAAGATACAGGAATAAAGTTGACGGGTTAGCAAGTTTCTTTTCTGAATTTGCGTTGATAAAATATCGTTTGACAGTTGAGATTGAGTATTTTATAGCTTTATGTGAGATACCTTTACCGCAATTGAAAAATATAAGTAAAGCAGAGTTCAGGAGTTTGCGAAATATTGTTCGTTATTTTTCGGAAGATGACGCAGGGAAAGTAAAAGATATTGAAAGAATTACAAATCATGATGTTAAAGCCGTTGAGTATTTCTTAAGAGATAAATTTGACGAAGCCGGACTTTCGGAGTACAAAGAATTTATACATTTCGGACTGACGTCTCAGGATATTAATAATACGGCATTCCCTATGATGTTAAGGGATGCTGTCGAAAGTATTTTTTTGCCGCTTTTAAAAATGTTGACAGAAACTTTATTTGAACTTTCCGATAAATTTAAAGATATTTCGATGCTTGCAAGAACACACGGTCAACCGGCATCGCCCACACGTTTGGGAAAGGAAATAGAGGTTTTTACGGAACGCTTACGCAAGCAAATTGCTTATTTACAGATAATTCCGTATTCTGCAAAATTCGGCGGAGCAACCGGTAACTTTAATGCACATTACGTTGCTTATCCTGAAATTGACTGGGTAAAATTCGCTAATTCTTTTGTTAATCATGTTTTAAACCTTGACCGTTCGCAAACCACCACACAAATTGAGCATTATGATAATTTGGCTGCATTTTTAGATAACGTAAAAAGAATAAATACTGTTTTGATTGATTTGTCTCGTGATTTTTGGACTTATATTTCATTGAATTATTTTAAACAAAAAATAAATAAAAAAGAAGTAGGGTCTTCGGCTATGCCGCATAAAGTTAATCCTATTGATTTTGAAAATGCCGAGGGAAACTTGGGTATGGCTAATGCTGTTTGCGAACATTTATCGGCAAAATTGCCTGTTTCTCGCTTACAAAGAGATTTGACGGATTCTACCGTTATGAGAAATATCGGATTGCCTTTTGCTTATTCGTTGATTGCTTATAAATCTTTACTTAAAGGATTAAACAAAATCGAATTAAACGAACAAGTTATAAAAGAAGATTTGCAAAAAAATTACGCTGTTGTTGCAGAAGCAATTCAGACAATTTTACGAAGAGAAAAGTATCCGAATCCGTATGAAACTTTAAAAGAACTTACCAGAACAGGTAATAATGTCAATGCCGAAACAATTTCTGAATTTATTGATAATCTGGATGTTTCGGAAAAGATAAAACGAGAATTGAAAAAAATTACACCTGAAAGTTATACGGGGATATAAAATTATATGAAATCAGGCATTATTTTTAAAGTTTTTTGACTAAAGCACCCCATTTTTTATCGATTACGAAATTATGTTTTAAATAATAATTTCCGAAAAGGAAATGTGCTTTTATTATTTTTTTGCCTTTTACTTTCATTCTTGTAAAAAAATCTTCCATCATTGCGGAGCCTATACCTTTACCGTGCAAAACAGAGGTTACTGCCATTCCGTCGATTAAAACAACGTCTTCTTCCAGTTCTTTATAACATAAGCCGCCTATAAGAAGTTCGTTTGAGTCTAATACAATATAATGTTTATCGGGTTCCGAGATTTCTTTAGGATAATTTTCTTTATAGAAAAGTTTGTACAGTTCGCCTACCTCCGATGCTTCTAAGGGTTCTCTCATAATATATTCAACTTTATCTTTGTCTTTCAGAATTGATTTTACAATCACGTGCTCCTCATCTTTTTTTCCTACGGTAAGAATATTTATGTTTTGTTTTTGTTTTATATCCGGAAAGACCATTTTGTCAAATATTTTTTTATCGTCTTTACTTTTAAGAACTGTTTGTAAATCGGATAGTTCTATAAGCTGTATCGGCAACAGATTTTTATTTTCGGTCATTTTTGCAAGCAGGATATCGAATTTTTCGGTTATTTCCTTACTTGAATCTTTAAAATATGTATTCCTGAAAAAGTGGTATCTTACAATTTCGGGATATTTTTTCAGAGCATATAAGTCAAAGAGTTCAGAAATTGTTTGATGTTTGGCTGCCGGCGTTGCCGAATGATTTTTATGACTCCAATCTTCGTATCTGTCAACGGCATTGAATAATGCAAGAGGCAGGTATTCTCTGTTTTTGTATGTTTTAAGATAGTTTAACAGTGTTTCTTTTATTTTTTCTTCGTTTTCAGTTAAGTTTTCGGCATATTTGAGTTCGGAAGACAGTTGGTTTAAAATATTTAAACCTTTTTCTTTTCCGAAGGCTTCGATGCAGGAGTGAAAAATCCAGCGTAATTTCAAAAAGCGTTTAAGTATCGGATAATGTGCCGTTACCTGCAGGTAAAAATTTTTATAGACAGAAAAGAAAAGTGTTTTAATATCTTTTGTAGATTTCCAGTTTGTTAATGATATTATCAGAGCATTATCAGAAAAATCATTTTCCGGTAAGGCAACGTTGTTAGGAGAAATATAGCCCGGCAACACTTCTCTTCCTCCGTAATCCCAGGCTTTCAAAAAAGCACTGACTGACCGGATGTAAATTTTTCTCCAAATATTTGCATTATCAATATGCCCCGATGCCTGTACTTCTGCAATTGTTCTGATTTTGTCCCAAGCCGTAAGCATATTGAGGTATGAAGATATTAAGGTGTTTTCGTAGGTATTTGCACAACCGAAACGTGCCGTAACAGGCATATCGAACGGATAACCGCCGATAGATATTTGTCGGAATAATGTTTCGAGTCCTTCTTTTGTTTTAAGACGCTTGTCAATTGATATATGCAGGTTATAGTGTTTACCTTTAACGGTATTAATGCTCATTCGGTAGTGTTTGGTGTTTTTGTAGCTTTTAATTCCTGATACCCAAATTCCGTTTTCCTGTATATTTTTAAAATTAAAGTTAAAATCGTCATAGATAAGAAAGATTGCTTGTTTTAAAGAATTATTTGCCGCTAATTTTGATATTAATTCTTTCTTATCGTCATTTTCGATGTCGTCATCAAAAATTATTTTTTCCGTAAGTTGTTTTTCTGAAATTTTATCTTGTTTTTTTGTTACGTATTTTTCAAAATTATCGTAAAGTTCAAAAAAGTATTTTTTTGCTTTTTTTGACAAAACAGGCTCTTTTTTCAGAAGAATCCATGAGGCAAACTCGGCTCTCAAAGATTTATAGTATTTAGGATGGTTTATTCCGAATTTCAGTAAAAGTTTAAAAATATTGTCAAATTGTTTTATGGTATTTTTATCTGCGGGCCAATTAAGGTTTTCTCTGTATTGGTGCATTCTTTTTCTTATAATGTCTAATTGTCTTAAAGAAAAAGTTGTTTTTGCCAAAGCGTTTATACTTTTTTCGTTAAGGAATGTTTTTCCTGAATTTATGAAAGCAGGCAAAAGTTCTGCAAAGTTAGGCTCAGGGTCTTTTGATAATAAAATTCTGTATGCTTCAATTCTTATATTTTCATTTTTATGGGAGGCAAGTGCTTCTAATCTGCGGCGAATTATTTCGGCTTTATTTTTTTCGTATTCCGGAAAAATCATTTCAATTTGCTGAAGGCTTTTTTCGGCATTTTTTGTGCTTCCGTGTAAAGCGACGGATATTAATTGATTTAACAGTGTTAAATCCGAATCATCGGGAACGGAGAGGCGTGCAATTTCAGAAGATTCATAAGTTTTTATATTTTCTTCCGGAAGGCATATCTGATGTGCAAAATCTTTAAAAGAGGTGTCATAACTTACCTTGCAGGGTGAGAAATTAATAAGCTCCGGATTTCCCGTCCATAATTTAGGTTGTCTTATAAGCCTTCCTAAATCAATTGTATTTTTATTTATTTTGTAGTTTAAGTCGCCTATTGTATAAGTATTTTTGTGTTTTGCTTTTTTTATTTTTAAAAATTTGTTTTCAACTTTATTATATAATCCGTTTCTTGTTTTTATTATATCTGTTTCTAAAATTCCGGAGTCACGATAAAACCAGCGTGGGATAATAACATCGAAAGAATTGAACTTAAATATTATATTGTTTGATTTATAGAGCTCTTTTATAAGGGTTTCAAAATTTTTTTCAATAACTTTTCTTTTAAAAGAGCCTTTAGGTGTAAGCTCACCTTTTTCTTTAGAGAAATCTCTGTTTGCTATGCTGAAATTTATTATTCTTTCATAAGGAGCTAAATCTTTGTTTGCAGTCATTACAATTTGATGAAAATACTCCTGAATGTTTTCTTCTTTTGAAGAGTTTTTTATAACAGGGTCTTCTTTATCCGGGATAATAAGAAGAACGTTATACGGTTTTCCGTCGCCTACCAAAAACGTGCGTTTAATTCCGGGCACACCGGCAAATTTTTTCTCAATTATCAAAGGAGCTATTGTTTGTCCTTTATTGTTTTTATATATGTCTTTTACTCTGTCTATTATTTGATGATGTCCTGTTTCGTCAATTTTAAAAATATCTCCGGTAGGAAGCCAATAGTCTTCTTCTTCAGGGTAAGGAATAATATCGTCAGGTCCTGCATCTTCAAGGTATTTTGCAATATAATGACCTTTAATTTCAAGTTCACCGGTATCTTTTAATTTTGTTTGGGTACCGGGTAACGGTATTCCGGTGGAATTTTCTTTGTAATCGTTTGAGGGTGTCATAGTTATGCCGCCGGTAGCTTCGGTCATGCCGAAACCGCTGTTAAGGGCAATTCCGTGTTTATGGAAGAATCTGAATATCTTCGGGTCAAGATATCCCGCAGCTGATAATCCCCATCGGAGGTTTTTTCCTGTTAT
Organism: uncultured Chlorobiota bacterium; assembly: GCA_947311125.1. Lineage (GTDB taxonomy): Bacteria > Bacteroidota > Bacteroidia > Bacteroidales > JAADGE01 > JAADGE01. The sequence continues at coordinate 1,049 of CAMZKI010000267.1, read as the reverse complement.
CTTCTGTATTTTTTCAATTGCCTCTTTTTCTGTTTCTGTTCCGTTTAATATTTTAATGCAGGATTCGTAGATTTGCACCCATCTTACGGGTACGCTTATAAAACCGGTCGGGTTTTCTTTTGGAAATAAGGATAAAAGCGTATCAGAGGAGGTATCTCCGGCAAAAACATAAGTTCCGCTCCAAAAAATGCTTCCTGTAAGTTCGAGGTATCTGCCGAAAGTATGAAACAGCGGGAGGTAGCATATCATTTTTTCGTCATTTCCGACTTGCGGGAGGGCTAATGCTCTTGCAAATCGTTTTATTATTATGTTATACATTGAGAATGACACGCCTTTAGGCATACCGGTACTGCCCGAAGTAAACATTGCGGTTGCAACTTGGTTTAACGGTCCGGGTTTTATTTTGCCGAGTGCTTTATCAGCATTTGACAGTGTTATTTTTTTACTTTCTTTGTTCAGATAGAAATTTACTCCTTTATAATTTGCATATTGACTTTTGGTTGTGATTATTTTAAAATTAGTTTTTACCGAGTTTTTAATTCTGTTAAGTTTGTCAATTCTTTCCGGAATGTCTGTTATTACAATGTTTATATCCAGTAAATCAAAGATGTATTTCAGTGTTTTTTCATTAAAATGAATATTTAAGGGAGTATTAAAAATATTGTAAGACAGGCAGGCTAAGTCGCTTACGGCACTTTCAAGACTGTTTTGAGAGAAAACGGCAACACGCGGGTTCTCCGGTTGTATATTGTATATAAATGCAGCGATTCCTCTTGCAAAGTCAAACACTTGTTTGTATGTCCATTCGAAAGGTTTTGATTTGCTTTTTCCTTTAAAAAGAATTTTATCCGGATGTTCTGCCGTGCGTTGTTTCAGAAGTTTTTCAAGATTATAATCGGTTTTTCTGATACTTTCGGAAATGATATTAAACCATTCGAATGGACATACAAACAAGTGTTTGACTTTGCAAGAGGAATCGCTGCATTTATATACAATATACAACCGGAGAACCCGCGTGTTGCCGTTTTCTCTCAAAACAGTCTTGAAAG
>CAMZKI010000266.1 GCA_947311125.1 uncultured Chlorobiota bacterium | reverse complement strand
ATTTAATATACGTTTCGTGCCGTTCATATATCTGCAAATTTCACATTTTTTATTAAATTTTCAATAAATATCATATAAATTATTAATTTAAATTCTTACAAGCATTTATTTTAATTATTTTTGCTAATACCTTTTACCCGACAGCATAAAACTTAATACAAAAAACATATCCGAAATGAAGCGAAATTTATTGTTATTTTTTTGTCTTTTTACACTTTTTTCTTTCCGTGGATTCTCACAGTCTGTTAAAATATTTACAACTGACAGTATTGGTTCGGAACTTCGGAAATTATACAATATCACTCCCGAAAAATTAGGAGAGGACGTTCTTATTGCAGAAAAAGATTCTGTTATTTCGGTGTTGGAAAATATGTGGATTTCAAAATTTAAAAAGAGTGAACGCAACATTATCGCCAACACTCTTAACTATCAGACTGACAAGCATTTTAACAAAGAAGTTACAATACTTAATTTTATAAAACTAATCACTGTTTTAAGAAATACAAATCAGTCAGATTTCAATTCTTGGTTACAATATCTTGATAAAATAATACATACACCAAGCATAACCTCCTCGCAAGTAAAACATTATATTGACGGAGTCTATTATTTCATTTCGGAAAAATATCTCTATAAGTCAAAATCTTCTGTATGGAAACTTTTAAGCGGCTCCTACAATTTTAATTATAACAATGCAAAAGAACAATTTTCAATTGATTTCAATAAATCTGTTATTGCAGCCGTAAGTAATGACGGCGATACAATGAAAATAATAAATACTGACGGCAGTTATATTTTTATGAAATCTAAATGGAAAGGAAACAAAGGTTATGTAACTTGGGAATATTTTAATTATTCACCCTCAAAAATTAAAGCCGACTTAAGCAGATACGAAATTGACTTTAAAAATACGATTTTATCTGCAGACTCGGTAAATTTCATAAATAAAGAAATTTTAGATTATCCTGTCCCGGGAAAGTTGAGTAACAAAGCTTCAAAACGAGCTAAAGACCAAGGTTTTTATCCTCTTTTTAAATCTTATAAATTTGATTTTAACGTAAAAAGCAAACAAGAAAACATTCGTTTCAGGAGCGGAATAGAGATGAAAGGTCCCTCCCTGAAATTTATCGGTTCCGACAGCATAAAAGCAAAAGCGGAATATGTCAGAAACGGAAAAGTGTTTTTAAAAGCGAAAGCAAAAGAGTTTTCTTCAACAGACAGTATTTTAAAATCAAATAAAGCAGCAATAACTTTGTATATTGCAGACAACGATTCCGTTACACACCCCGACGTATCAATAATTATAAAAAGTAACGAATTTTCATTCAGCAGAAATTCAAAGGGAACGGGAAACCTTCCTTTTTACGACTCATACCAAAAAATATATATTAAAACCGATAATATTACCTGGAACATAAAAGATACATTAATTCGTTTTTACTCAAAAAGCGGTAATGACGCAAGTATAAAATCCGTAAACTATTTTACAAAAGAGGACTTTTCAAAGCACAAAATGTATGAACAAAACAATCCCCTGTTTCAAATAAAAAAATATACCCGCAAAATAAACTCACGAAGCTTTTATGCTGAAGATTATGCCGCTTTTGTTAAACAGAGTGCCGCAGGAGTAATACACCGCCTTATGGGATTATGGTATGAAGGTTTCTTAGATTATAACCCTGACACAAGATACGTTACCGTAAAACAGAAACTTTATGACTATATTGATTTCTTTTTTGACAAAAAAGACTACGATGTTATAAATATCATTTCAAAAGGAAAAGAAAGAAAACAAAATGCTGAACTTTTCTCTCGGACAAATGCGGTTTTTAATACTAATACAAAAAACCTTACAATTTTCGGTGTAAATCAGGTAATTCTTAACAAGAGAAAAAAAGTAGGTTTTGTTCCTTCCGCACAAAGTTTTGTTATAGGAAAAAACAGAGATATGTATTTTGCCGGACGCTTAAGAGTAGGACTGGCTGATTTTTTCGGAAAAGACTTCTATTTTAATTACGAAAACTATGACATCACCGTAAATAAAGGAGATTCTCTCATTTACAGAGTTTGGAAAAAATATTTTGAAGAAACCTCTGAAAAAGACCGCCCTGTTTTTTTAAATTCTGTTATTGAGAATATATCAGGAAAAATAAGAATAGATATCAAAACAAATAAATCCGGAGCAAAAAATATCCCTAAGTTTCCGCTCTTTATTTGTAATGATACTTCATATGTTTATTATGACAAATATAACAAACAAGGCAATGTTTATAAAAGAGAAAACTTTTATTTTAAGAATTACCCTTTTGAACACGACAGTCTGCTTTACCTGAACAAGTATAACCTGAAAATACCCGGCAGGCTGATTGCCGGCGGTATTGTGCCGAATTTTGAAGATACTTTAGAGGTTCAAAACGACTACTCTCTGGGGCTTACACATCAAACTCCCGAAGAAGGAATGGATTTATTTAACGGAAAAGTTTCTTTATCTGCCGAAAACAGCACATTAAATTCATTTATAAAACTAAGCAACGAAGGATTAGTTGCGAACGGTGTAGCTAAATGGAACAATACTACCATAACCACCAAAGATTTTAATTTATACCCGGACTCATTAACTGCTCTTGCCGACAAAATAGAAATAAGCGAATACATAAACGAAAACACTTATGCCGAATTCCCCGAAGTAAAAGGAGAAATGGTTTCTACAAGTTGGGATGCGGTAAATGATATTATAACATATAAAACAACAAAAGATAATCCTGTAAGAATGTACGGCGAAAAAGCAAAATTTGAAGGAGTTTTTCAATACAGCCCTGAGTCATTAAAAGGAAAAGGAGACTTTACAATAGGAGAAGGTACCGTCCGGGCGGAAGACTTTGTTTTCAACAAAAGTTCTTTACTTTCAGATAATGCAAATATTTTGATACGTGAAAAAGAATCACAAAACAAGGATGTCATTATCAAGAATATGAAATCATATATAGACATAGACTCAGAGAAAGCCGTTTTTACAAAAAATGAAGATAAGGAGTCATCCGTAACATTCGTAACCGATAAATATGTAAGTTATCCTACACACCTGGTTTGGCACACAGGTAAAGGCAAAATAAATATGGGATACAATATGAACCGGTTTACAAACCCTAAATTTTCAAAAGAAAAAAAACTACTTGACAGCACATATTTAACGGATGTCTGCAAATTCGACAAATCTATGTTTATGTCCGAATACGGAAATATGAAGTTTGTATCAATAGACCCCAAACAAGATTCTTTAATGTTTTTCGGCAGTGTGGCAAATTATTACACCGGAAATCATAAAATTATAGTAAAAGATGTTCAGAAAATTATTGTTGCAGATATTGTAGTTACCCCGAGCAGCGATGTAATTATTGATAAAAACGGAGAAATGGAAAAACTGCTGAAAACAACCGTAAAAGCAAGAGGTATTCACAATATTACGGAAGTTGACATAAAAATTAACAGCAGTAACAGTTATGTAGCATCATCGGGTATTTATCAATATGAAGATATGAACAAAAAACTTCAGAATATTAATTTTGACAACATAACATACAGTGAACAAAAAGAAGCATCAATCGCACACGGTCATATAGAACAATATGAAAACTTTACACTGAACCCTTGGTTCGACTATTACGGAGATGTTTACTTTAATGCTTCAAAAGACAGGCTGAGATTTGAAGGATATGCCAAAATAAAGCACTCTTGTAATATGGCAAAACCAAAATGGTTTTATTTCAAAACAGAGATAAACCCGGACAGCGTTTATTTACCCCTTGAACCTAATCTGCACTCCGATTTAGAATCAAGTAAAGCACGTATTTTTGCAGATATTATGTCAGCAAAAGATTCCGTTCATATTTTTCCTGCATTTTTAACATCCGACCCGTACGGAACTTCCGAAAGCATTTTATCGGTAAAAGACAGTTCATACTATATAACATATAATAAAAGCAATAACAAATACATAATTACCACATTAGAGAAGTTTAAGGACAACAACAAACCCGGAAATTATCTTGATTTAAACAGGAATTATTGCATTGTTAACGGAGAAGGAAAAATAAAGTTCAGTAAATCTGTTAAAATTAAAGATTTTGCCTCTGCCGGGACCATTCGCTACGACAATAACTCGGGAGAAGTGTTGACGCAAACACTTACGTATCTTGATTTCTTCTTCTCAAAAAAGGCTCTTAACGTGTTAAGCGAAAGACTTATAACAAATATCTCTTTAAGTTCCGTAAAAGTTAATTCAAATTCATATAAAAAACCGCTGTACGAAATTTTAGGCGTTGAAGAAACAGATAATATGCTGCGGGAAATGTCGGAAAATGCCGGAAGACCCAAAAAGTTCCCTGATAAAATTAACAAAACTTTTGTATTTACCGACTTAACGTTAAAATGGGACCCCGCTTCAAAATCATATAAGTCAAAAGGTAAAATAGGAATACAAAACATAGGAAACATAATGATTAATAAATATGTTAACGGGCATATCCAAATCAGAAAAAGAAGAGCAGGCGACAAAATATATATTTATCTGGAAACCGGAGAAAACGAATGGTTCTTTTTCTATTTTTCAGGAAGTATAATGAGGACAATATCAAGTGTTCACGAATACAACCAAATAATTGAAGATTTAAAAACAAAAGAAAAACGATTCAAAACCAATAAAGGAACTTACAATTATATGCTTACAAACGAAGAAACTAAAAATCAGTTTATTTATGAATTCACCGGAGAACATCCGGCATTAAACGATTTTAACGACAACACAGACGAAGGAGATTACGAAGAAAACTGACATAACGACAATTGACAGGCAAGCGGTTTCAAGATAACGATTATTTCTGCATTTCCGTTATCTTACCTTTGCTTACGTTAAATAATTTAAAACTCTCTTTTTCTTTTTCTATAAGTTTTTTAACTCGCTCAGGATTCGTATCTGTTATAAAAATCTGACCGAAATTATTATTTGTCAACTTTATTATTTCAGCAACTCTTTCAGCATCAAATTTATCAAAAATATCATCTAACAAAAGCAAGGGATTTATCTTTGTAACATTCTTAATAAACTTAAACTGGGCAAATTTAAGAGCAATTAAAAATGTTTTTTGCTGCCCCTGAGAACCCGACTTTTTTAATGAGAAACCGTTTATTTTTAATATTAAGTCATCTCTGTGAATTCCTTTTGAAGTATAGCCCAGTATTTTGTCTTTATCAGCATTATTTTCCAAAAGTTTTGAAAAAAACCCGTCTTCCAGGTGCGATTTATATTCTAAACTGACAGACTCTTTAAACTGCGAAATTTTATCATAATACGATGAAAAAACAGGCATAAGTTCTTCAATAAAGTCCTTTCTTTTTTTGTAAATTTTATTACCGGAAGCAGCAAGTTGAGTATTGTAAACATCAATAGTATCCGTATCAAAATATGAAGACGACATATAGTTTTTCAGCAACCTGTTTCGCTGCGACAACACTTTATTATATTTTATCAATTCATATAAATACTCCTTATCATATTGGGATATTACGGAATCAATATATTTTCGCCTCTCCTCACCCGTTCCGGTAACTAAAACGGCATCGCCCGGTGAAACCATTACTACGGGCAATAATCCTACGTGTTCCGAAAACTTTTTGTACGCCTTATCATTTCGCTTTATTATTTTCTTTTTCTCTTTTTCGTAAGCACAATAAATATTTTCACTTTTCCCGTTAACGTAAAATTCTCCTTGTAATACAAAAAATTTTTCATTATATCTTACATTAAGCGGGTCATTTGTATTAAAATAACTTTTTGTTAAAGACAAATAATACAAAGCGTCAAGAAGATTTGTTTTTCCCGAACCGTTATTTCCTGTAAAACAATTTAATTTCTCGGAAAAAGAAACATTTGCCTCCTCTATGTTTTTAAAATTCAGTATCTTTAGTTTTTTCAGAAACATAACAAACCTGTTTATCAAAAAAATCAAGTTCGGAAAAATAAGTTAAAAAGTCCGATAATCTTAAAAATACATTATTTTTATTTGATTTTT
>CAMZKI010000265.1 GCA_947311125.1 uncultured Chlorobiota bacterium | reverse complement strand
TTTTCATTTGATAAAACTAAAAGCAACTTTTTATCATTAATTTTTAAATTATTTTTAAAATCAATGAGCTGCCTTGTTTTAGGTTGTTGAAAATCAACGTCTTCTGTTACAATGATATTATTTGCAGAAGCTTTGTAAGAAAGTGCTGATTTTCTTGCTAATTGTTTCACCTTTTTATTGAGTTTAAAACCGTAATCTCTCGGTCTGGGACCGAAAATACGGCCTCCTCCTCTTAAAACAGGGCTTTTTATACTGCCGGCTCTTGCGGTTCCTGTACCTTTTTGTCTTTTTATTTTTTTAGTACTTCCTTTAATTTCTCCTCTTTCTTTTGCTTTATGCGTACCTTGTCTTTTATTGGCAAGATATTGCTTGACATCAAGATAAATAACATGGTCATTAGGTTCTATACCGAAAATATCTTCTGCCAATGTTACTTTTTTACCGGTTTCTTTACCTGATATATTTAATACATTCAATTCCATTATTTTTCAATTAAGATATATGAACCTTTTGGTCCCGGTACGGAACCTTTAACTATAATTATATTATTTTCAGGAATTATTTTTAAAATACGAAGATTCAAAACTTTGACTCTGGCATTTCCTGTTCTTCCTGCCATACGCATCCCTTTAAAAACTCTTGAAGGGTAAGATGATGCTCCGAGCGAGCCCGGGGCTCTCAACCTGTTGTGCTGTCCGTGAGTTGCATCATTAACTCCGCGAAAATTATATCTTTTAACAACTCCCTGAAATCCTTTACCTTTTGAATAACCGGTAACATCAACCCAATTATCATCTTTAAAGGTTTCAACTGTTATTACATCTCCTAATTTATATTCTGCGCCTTCTTCGGGAGTAAATTCAACAATCTTTCTTTTAGGTGATGTTTTGGCATTTTTAAAATGCCCTGCCTCAGCTTTGTTAGTCCTCTTATCTTTCTTATCGTCATACGCTAACTGCACGGCTTCGTAACCATCGTTGTCTAAAGTTTTAACTTGTGTAACAACGCATGGTCCGGCTTCTAAAACAGTGCATGGAATATTTTTTCCCTCGGCACTGAAAACGGATGTCATTCCGATTTTTTTTCCGATTAATCCGGCCATTTTTCTATTCTTTTATCTGTTAATATAAAATCTTAAACTTTTATTTCTACGTCAACTCCGCTGGGAAGTTCTAACTTCATAAGTGCATCTACGGTTTTTGAGTTTGAACTGTAAATATCTATCAACCTTTTGAATGAAGAAAGTTGAAATTGCTCTCTTGATTTCTTATTCACAAAGGTAGACCTTAATACGGTAAAAATTCTTTTTTGTGTTGGCAAGGGTATGGGACCACTGACCACAGCACCCGTAGTTTTAACCGTTTTAACTATCTTCTCTGCCGAGTTATCAACCAAATTATGGTCGTAAGATTTTAATTTTATTCTTATTTTTTGTGCCATTTATATATAATTTTTAAGCAAATATTTTTCCTGTTAGTCTTGCAACTATTTCATCCGATATTTTCTTGTCAACTTCTCCGTAATGTGAAAATTCCATCACGGAAGATGCTCTGCCTGAACTTAATGTTCGTAATACCGTAACATATCCGAACATTTCGGATAACGGAACTATTGCATCTATTACTTGCATATTTCCTCTTTCCGAAGTTCCTGTTATTTTTGAACGTCTTTTATTTAAATCTGACATTATATCTCCCAAATATTCTCCGGGAGTCAGTATCTCTACGTTCATTATGGGTTCCATCAATATAGGTTCTGCATCATGAGATGCCTTTCGGTATGCCTGCCCTGCTGCTATTTCAAAAGAAAGTTCGTCTGACTCATCTTGCTTGTATACTGCATCTAGCAATTCAACATATAAATTATCAAGCGGATAACCGGCTAGAGGTCCGTTATTCATTGCATTTTTAAAGCCTCTTTTTACGGCTGCGACAAAAACTTCCGGTAATATACCTTTCGAAAGTTTATTGACAAATTTAAATTTATCTTCATTATCACTTTCAAAAGGAGCAACTTTAACTTTTATTTCTGCAAATTTACCTTTACCTGCAGTTTCTTTATCAAATATTTCGTGATGTTCAACCTCTCTTGTTAAAGACTCTTTATAAGAAACCCTCGGTTTTCCTTTATTGCATTTTATGTTATACTCTCTTTCTAGCCTGTCAATTATTATTTCAAGGTGTAACTCACCCATTCCGTAAATAATTCTTTGTCCCGTATTCTCATCAACCTTAACTTTAAAAGTAGGATCTTCTTCCGAGAGAATTTTAAGGGCTTCCTCTAATTTATCTATATCTTTTTGAGCTTTAGGCTCTATAACCATGCCTATAACAGGCTCAGGAAAGTTAATATTTTCAAGAATAACTTGTTTGTTTTCAGCAGTTAAAGTATCGCCGGTTTGTATGTCTTTAAATCCGCTTACAGCACAAATATCACCTGCAAAAACCTCATCAACTGCAATTTGTTTATTGGCGTGCATATGATAGAGGTTCATTAATCTTTCCCGTTTTTTGGTTCTGGGATTAAATACTTGTGTCTTTGCTTTCAAAACACCTGAATAAACTCTTATATATGCTAATTTCCCGACAAATTTATCTGCGGTAATTTTAAAAACTAATGCAGATAAAGGTTCGTTTTTATCTGCTTCTCTTATTACTTCATCACTGTTTTTAGGGTTAACACCCTTTACGGGCGGAATATCCAAAGGGCTTGGAAGAAGTTCAGTCACAGCATCAAGCAGCATTTGAATTCCTTTATTTTTAAAAGCCGAACCACAAAAAACAGGTATGATTTTTCTTTCAAGAACTGCTTTTCTGGCTACTTTCCTAAACTCATCAATGCTTATACTTTCCCTGTCTTCAAAAAAGCGTTCCATTAATTCATCATCATACTCAATAACATTTTCTATCAGATTTTCTCTCCACTCTTCAACGTTTTTTGCATATTCTTCAGTGACTTGAAATGTTTCGTAATTCACTCCGTATTGGTCATCAGCATCCCAAATATACTCTTTTTTTTCGATTAAATCTATTACCCCCTTGAATTCATCTTCTGAACCGACAGGCAGTTGAAACGGAACGGCATTTGCTCCAAGTTTTTCTTTTATCTGATCAACTACTCCGAAAAAATCAGCTCCGGCCCTGTCCATTTTATTTACAAAAGCCACTACCGGAACATTGTATTTATCTGCTTGTCTCCATACCGTTTCCGATTGAGGTTCAACTCCTCCGACAGCACAAAAAACAGCAATTGCACCATCCAATACTCTTAAAGAGCGTTCAACTTCAACGGTAAAATCAACATGACCGGGAGTATCAATAATATTTATCTTATATTTATTGCCTTTATAATTCCAGTAAGTAGTAGTTGCTGCCGAAGTTATGGTAATACCTCGCTCTTGCTCTTGCTCCATCCAGTCCATTGTCGCAAGACCGTCATGAACTTCACCTATTTTATAATTTACACCGGTATAATACAAAATCCTTTCGGTAGTTGTAGTTTTACCGGCATCAATGTGAGCCATGATACCTATATTACGCGTATATTTTAAATCTTCTGCCGCCATTTATTTTTTTAGAATCTGAAATGTGCAAATGCTTTATTTGCCTCAGCCATTCTGTGTGTTTCTTCCTTACGTTTAAATGCTCCGCCTTCTCCTTTATATGCGTCAAGTATCTCAGCTGCAAGTTTTTCTGCCATTGATTTTCCTCTTCTGGCACGAGCATATTTTATCATATTTTTCATACTGATTGACATTTTTCTGCCCGGATTAATTTCTGTAGGAACCTGAAAAGTTGCCCCTCCAACTCTTCGGCTTTTTACTTCAACCTGCGGAGTAACGTTCTCGATTGCTTTTTTCCAAATTTCGAGGGGTGTCATCTCAATGTCTTTTGCTCTTTGCTCAACAATATCAAGTGCAGAATAAAAAACATTAAACGAAAGATTCTTTTTTCCGTCTAACATCAAATTATTAACAAACTGGGTTACCATTTTGTCATTAAACTTCGGGTCTGCCTGAATTCCGAATTTTCTTTTCTTTTGATTTCTCATATATCTTTAATATAAATAATATGACTATTTTTTAGGTCTTTTTGTCCCGTATTTAGAACGTCTTTGAGTTCTGTCTTCAACACCTTGCGTATCAAGAGTTCCTCTTATAACATGATATCTTACCCCGGGCAAATCTTTTACTCTCCCTCCTCTTATCAATACAATAGAGTGCTCCTGCAGATTATGACCTTCTCCCGGAATGTAAGCATTAACTTCTTTGCCGTTAGTAAGCCTTACTCTTGCAACTTTTCTCATTGCCGAATTAGGTTTTTTGGGTGTCGTAGTGTAAACTCTTACACACACTCCTCGCTTCTGGGGGCTTGAATTTAGTGCCGGAGATTTACTTTTTCCTTTAACGTGTTTTCTACCTTTTCTTATTAATTGTTGAATTGTAGGCATTTGTAACTAATTTTTGAATTTGGGCTGCAAAGGTAAAATTATTTTTTTTCAATGCAACAGTTTTTTTAATTAAATTTTCAATAACACACTATATTATTTAATTAACAGAGTCCTTTTTAAGTTACTGTATATTTTTTTGACTGGTTTTAAATATAATTTTCAAACTTAAAACTTTGCAAATGAAGTATTAGAACATAAATTAAATATGCCGGAAAGCAAACTTTCAGCAACAATTTCGTAACTATAGCTAAACTACAAACGATGATTTTTCTGCCTGTTTATTCCTCTTTTTTTACATTACACGTAATCATACAAAGTTTTCCCTACAAATTAAATAAAACTTTACAATATCTAAACAAAAGAGTAATAAAGTTTCATATTTTTTAAAAAATTACTCTTAATTTTTAATATCTATTCACATTACTCTTTGGAATTTATGATTACAAAAAGCTTTTAAGACTATAAAAATATGTTATCTTTACCGTTTAACATCATATTTTTATGACACTTACATCAATCTTTTAAATTTTCACCTCAAAATATTTGCATATTAAATATTAATATCATAAATTTGCAATGTTTTTAATTTTGTAACCATTACAAATATGAAAGAGATACAAAGCATGAGGGGAAATTTATTAAATGCCGGTATAAAGCCCTCTTATCAAAGAATTAAAATCTATGAATATATTTTCAATAATAATATTCATCCCACTGTGGATAATATCTATAAAAAACTTTTGAAGGAAATTCCTACTTTATCAAAAACCACTGTTTACAATACGCTGAAATTATTTGAAGTGCTTTTAAATGCCCAACGCTTCATATACAAACCGTTAGCCCACATAAGAACAAACGAAAATGCAAGCAATTAAAAATAGTTTAACAATTAATC
>CAMZKI010000264.1 GCA_947311125.1 uncultured Chlorobiota bacterium | reverse complement strand
TAATTTGATAAGTTTTTTGTAGACATAACTAAAATTTTTGATATATTTTTTGTTTTAACAATAAATTGCTTGCAAATGTATAACAAAAATTTTAGTTATGTCTACAAAAAACTTATCAAATTACGATATAAATTCTGTTCCGTCAGGCAAAGATATGAGTTTTGTGATAATAGTATCTGAATGGAACAATGATATTACCGAAAAATTATACAACGGAGCATATAATACTTTAGTAAAGCACGGAGTAAAAAAAGAAAATATACACAAAGAATATGTTCCGGGAACTTTTGAACTTACATACGCAGCAAATATATTTTCAAACCATGCTTATTTTGATGCTGTTATTGTTCTCGGCTGTGTAATTCAAGGCGAAACAAGACATTTTGATTTCATTTGCTCAGGAGTTACTCACGGTATTTCGGAAATAAATGCAACACTTGAAACTCCTGTAATATTCGGAGTATTAACAACAAATAATAAACAACAAGCAATTGACAGAGCCGGAGGAAAACTCGGAAATAAAGGTGATGAAGCTGCCGTTACTGCACTTAAAATGTCTGAATTCAGAAAACGTGCAGACAGTTTAATTACAGAACAAGAAGAAAGAGAAAAACAAAATTTCCGAGATACTTTAAATTCTTTATAATGATTTTGAGTTATGCTGAAAATAGGACATAAAAACATAGAGCCGGGCGACATATTCAAAATAGTTTATAAAAAAGAAAAAATAACCGTATCCGAAGAAGCATTCCGTAAAGTTTCCGAAAGTTTTGATTTTTTAAAAGAATTTTCAAAAGATAAAGTAATATACGGAATCAATACCGGATTCGGCCCTATGGCTCAGTATAAAATAAGCGAAAAAGACCAAATCAACCTGCAGTATAACCTTATAAGAAGTCATTCTGCCGGAGCAGGAGAATTATTATCCGAAAATTGCGTCAGATTTACAATGCTCGCCAGACTTAACACCCTGCTTAAAGGATATTCCGGAGTAAATACTACTGTCATTAATTTATTGAAAGATTTTCTTAATTTCGAAATATATCCCAATATTTATAAACACGGAGGTGTAGGTGCAAGCGGAGATTTGGTGCAACTCTCACACCTTGCATTGGCTCTTATCGGTGAGGGCAAAGTAAGATACAAAAACAAAGAATACAATACCGCGGATGTATTGAAAAAGTTTAATCTTAAACCTGTGGAAATAAAAATGAGAGAAGGATTAGCTTTGATAAACGGCACCTCCGTAATGACGGGAATCAGCCTTAGTAATATTTTCTGTGCAGAAAAACTTATAGATATTTCAGTCCTTATTTCATCAATGATTAATGAAATCGTTAAATCATATAACGACCATTTTTCTTGCGAACTAAATAAAGTTAAACTCCACAAAGGGCAAGCAGAAATCGCAAAAAAAATGCGTAATATCCTGTCAGAAAGCAAATTAATAAAAGAACGCAAGAACTGTCTTTATAATAAAAGAAACGAAAGCAGATTTTATTTTGAAGAGAGAGTTCAAGAATATTATTCTCTGCGTTGTGTTCCGCAAATTCTCGGACCTGTTTACGACACTACGGAACATGCAAAAAACATTCTGATAAATGAAATAAATTCGGTAAACGACAACCCGATTATAGATAAAGAAAATAACAATGTATATCACGGAGGAAATTTTCACGGTGATTACATCGCTCTTGAAGCCGATAAACTCAAAATTGCCGTAACAAAACTGTCAATGCTTGCCGAACGACAACTAAATTTCTTAATGAACGACAAATTAAACAAAATTTTACCTCCGTTTGTAAATCTCGGAACATTAGGGCTTAATCTCGGAATGCAGGGAGCTCAATTTACTGCCGTATCAACTGTTGCCGAAAACCAAACACTTTCAAATCCGATGTATCTTCATAGTATTCCGAACAATAATGACAACCAGGACATAGTGAGTATGGGAACAAATGCCGCATTACTTACTCAAAAAATAATAAATAACACATTCGAAGTATTAGCAATAGAAGTTATTACGTTAGTTCAGGCAATAGACTATCTGGGATATCAAAATAAAATCTCAAAAAAATCAAAAGAGTTATATGATGAAATAAGAGAAATAATCCCGCCTTTTAAAAAAGACAATGTTTTGTACCCGACAATAAAAAAAGTTATCGACCATTTAAAACTTCTTAAAAATTAAAAACCCGAAAATGAAATATGCACTCGTTACAGGCGGATCAAGAGGAATAGGAAAAGCAATAAGCATTAAGCTTGCCGAAAAAGGTATTTTTGTATTTATAAATTACAAAAACAACGATGAAGAAGCCCAAAAAACATTACAAGAAATAAAAGAAAAAGGCGGAGAAGCAGAGCTTATAAAATTTGATGTATCAAATCCGACAGAAACAGAAAATGCACTTGAACTTTTGCAAAATAAATTAGAAAATAATTATATTAAAATACTGATAAATAATGCGGGAATAAGAAGAGATAATTTGCAAATCTTTATGACTGACGATGACTGGAACGATGTTATTAATACAAACCTTAACAGTTATTTTTATATAACCAGAAGACTGCTAAAAAATATGATAGTAAAAAAAGCAGGCAGAATAATAAATATTGTATCTTTATCCGGTATAAAAGGAACACCCGGTCAAACAAATTATTCAGCGGCAAAAGCCGGAATTATAGGTGCGACTAAAGCATTATCGCAAGAAGTTGCCCATAAAAAAATAACAGTTAATGCCGTTGCTCCGGGATTTATAAAAACCGATATGACAACAGACTTAAACGAAAAAGAAATACAAAAACTTATACCGGCAAGACGTTTCGGTAAACCTGAAGAAGTTGCAGAACTTGTATCTTTTTTAGCTTCCGATAAAGCATCATACATAACAGGTGAAATTATTAAAATAAGCGGAGGTATCTCATAAATAATATAAGAAGAAAAGCATGAAGCGAGTTGTAATAACCGGAATGGGTATTTATTCAGTTATAGGAACAAACTTAGATACCGTTAAAAAATCACTGGAAAACGGAAAATCAGGAATTGTTTTTGAAGAAGAAAGAAAAAAAATGGGTTTCCGGTCAGGGCTTACGGGAAAACTTGAAAGACCCGACCTAAAAAAACAACTCTCAAGGAGAATGAGGATAGGGCTTGCAGAACAAGGAGAATATGCCTATGTTGCAACAAAAGACGCAATCCTGCAGGCAAAACTGACAGAATCCGATTTAAATTCAAACTCAACCGGAATACTCTTCGGAAACGACAGTTCGGCAAAAGCCGTTATTGACGGATGGGAAACATTTAAAGAAAAAAAAGATACATCATTAATGGGTTCTGCCGGTATATTTCAACAAATGAACTCAACGGTAACAATGAACCTCTCCGTTATATTCAAAGTAAAAGGCATAAACTTTTCGGTAAGCGGAGCATGTGCCAGCAGTTCTCACGCAATAGGCGTTGCAGCAATGATGATTAAACAAGGAATGCAGGATATTATTATTTGCGGAGGAGCACAAGAAGTAAACCCGCCGGTAACAGCAAGTTTTGACGGTCTCGGAGCATTTTCAACAAAAGAAGAAGAACCTGAAAAAGCCCTTCGCCCCTTCGATAAAGACAGAGACGGACTTGTGCCGAGCGGAGGAGCAGCTGTAATAATACTGGAAAGCTACGAAAATGCCGTAAAAAGAAAAGCAGATATTATAGGCGAAGTGCTCGGATGGGGCTTTTCGTCAAATGCCGACCATATCTCAAATCCGAGTGTTGACGGATTAAGACAATCCATGGAATCAGCAATTAAAAATGCAAATATAAAAGCTTCAGACATTGACTACGTAAATGCTCACGCAACATCAACACCGGCAGGAGACTCCAAGGAAGCACAAGCAATTTACAAAACTTTAGGAAGCAAAGTCCCCGTAAGCTCTACAAAATCAATGACAGGACACGAAATGTGGGCAGGAGGAACAAGCGAAGTTATTTACTCTTTACTTATGGCACACAACGACTTTATTGCCCCTAATATCAATTTTAAAAATCCTGATGAATTTTCAAAAAATATTAATATAATTGCAGAGCCGAAAAAACATAAAACTGATATCTTTTTATCAAACTCATTTGGTTTCGGAGGAACAAACTCATCGTTGATAATCAAAAAGCTATAAAAATTAATATCTATGAAAAAAATTGGACTTGCATTATTTTTGATTACGGCATTATCACTCAGCGGACAAGCTCAAACAATGTTTGGAAATACGGCTCTTACACTGAAAAAAAACGTATTGTCTCTCGGCATTAACCCTGTTTATGCCATAGATCTTAATAATTTTGACCCCGCATATGCTCCCGGGCCTGAAGATTTTGCATATTTTTTTCATCTCGGATACGGAGCAACACAATCTTCCGACATCGGAATTAACATAGGAAAAGCATGGGGACAAATGTATTACGGCTTCGACTTTGAAAATGCTTTAGTTAATTCCGGAAAAATATATATTTCAGGAACAATCGGCGGTCATTATTGGCACAGAGCAGGTGCTGACGCAAATCTCATTGCATCATTAAAATTAAATGATTTTTATCTTACGAGCGGTATAGATATCGACATTGAACCCTATAAACAAAACGACGGGCAAATAGTAATTTATCTGCCTGCTTACGTTCCCGTAGAATTAGAATTTAATCCTTCAAGCAAGTATGCAATAAATTTTGAACTGAACATAGCAATCAATCAACCTGCATTTACCACAATAGGAGCAGGAATAAATTTCTATTTTAAATAACTGATTTTTCGAATTAATATGGATAAAAAGAAAATAATTGAAAAAGTAAACCGGTTTCTGACAAATGAAATCGAAATTGAAGAAGATTTAATAAGCCCGAATGCAAATCTGATTAAAGATTTAGGTATCGACAGTTTAGACATTGTCGATATTATTGTTATTATAGAATCTGAATTCGGAATAAGAATAAAAAGCGAAGAATTTAAAGACGTGAAAACATTACAAGATTTTTATGATTTTATCTTCGATAAAATAAACGAAAAATAACTATGCCCGAAAACTGGGACGGAAAAACAAAAGGAAGCTTAACAGGATATAAGATATTTGTATTTTTAATAAAAAAGGCAGGACTTAATTCTGCCTATTTTTTATTATTTTTTGTATCCGTATGGTTTATTATTTTCTCTCGAAAAGCTACAAAATCTCAATATTATTTTTTCAGGAAGAGGCTTAAATTCAGTATTTTAAAAACAATTTTCTATATCCGGAAAAACACTTTTGTTTTCGGACAAATATTGATAGATAAAGTAGCTGTTTTATCCGGAATGCTGAATAAATTTACTTACGAGCATACAAATGCCGAAGTAATTACAGGTATGATTAAAGATAAAACAGGAGGCATTTTAATAAACGCCCATATAGGCAGCTGGCAAATTGCCGGTCAGTTGCTTGAACGCTATAACGGAACCATATATATCTTAATGCTTGATGCGGAAAAAGAAAATATTAAACGTTTTCTGGAATCTGCCGAAAGCAAAAATAAAATTGAAATTATTCCTTTAAAAGAAGACGGTTCACATTTAATTACCATAGATAAAATACTTAAAGCAAAAGGAATACTTGTTATGCATGCCGACAGATATACTGAAAATGCAGATACCTTAACCCACGAATTTCTCGGAAAAAAAGCAAAATTTGCAAAAGGACCTTTTCATCTTGCGGCAAAATACGGTGTTCCGGTATCATTTGCTACGGCATTCAGAGAAAAAAGAAGACATTACAAATTCTATGCAATGCCCTCTTTTTACATAAAATATCCCGGAAATATAAGCAAAAGAAAAGAAGAAATTTATAAAAAATCAAAAATATACGTTAAAGAACTGGAAAAAATAATAAAAAAACACCCCGAACAATGGTTTAATTTTTATAATTTCTGGAATACGTAAATAACTAAAAAACAATCTGAATATACTAAAAAACAATCTGATACAATGGCAAGAAATTACGGAAATGATAACAAGTCTGCCCTGCAGGCAAAAACAGACGCTCAAAAAATAGCATTTGCCCCCATAATGTTCCAAGCTGCAAAAGCATTAAGAGATTTCGGAATATTATCTTTCTTAAGAAAAGAAAAAAACGGAAAAACTTTAAAAGAAATAGCAGAGAAAGCCGGGATATCAGAATACGGAGCTTTAGTCTTGCTTGAAGCAGGACTAAGCACGGAGTTAGTTTACGTTGTAAACGACAAATATTTTATTACAAAAACAGGTTATTTTTGGGTTGCCGATAAACTCACAAGAGTAAATACAGATTTTACACACGATGTAAACTATAAAGGTTTTTTTCATTTACAGGAAGCTGTTAAAACCGGAAAACCTGCAGGACTGCATAAAGAATTCGGCTCGTGGGCTACTGTTTATGAAGCACTTGCCGAAATGCCCGAACAATTTCGTAAAAGTTGGTTTAATTTTGACCATTATTACTCCGATGATTCATTTCCTGAAGTAATGCCAGTAATTTTTAAAAATAACCCGAAAAAGATACTCGATATAGGAGGAAATACCGGGAAATTTGCAATAAAATGTGCATCTTTTAATAAAGACGCTAAAATTACCATACTTGATTTACCCGGACAACTTAAAGATGCCGAAAAAAACATTAAAAAATCCGGTTTTTCAGACAGGATAAGCACATATCCGATTAATTTGCTTGATTTTTCAAAACCATACCCGAAAGGATACGACATAATATGGATGAGCCAATTTCTTGATTGTTTTTCCGAAGGAGAAGTTGTTAAACTTATAAAAAATGCTTCCGATGCAATGAACAAAAATACTGAGCTTTTTATAATGGAAACATTCTGGGATAAACAACGTTTTGAAGCGTCAACATACAGTCTGCACGCAACATCACTTTATTTCACCTGCATTGCAAACGGTAACAGCCGTATGTATCACTCAGAAGATATGATAAAGTTAACTGAAAAAGCCGGATTAAAAGTTTCCGAAATTATTGAGAATGTCGGTGTCAGTCATACAATTTTAAGGTGCAAAAAATAGTTTTATAATGAAAAAAAACATATTGCATACAGGCAAAACATTATCTTACGAAAGTGAAATAAAAATCAGATTTTGCGAAGTTGACTCAATGGGGATAGTTTGGCACGGTAATTACGTAAAATACCTTGAAGACGGAAGAGAAGCATTCGGACGTAAGTTTAATTTGTCGTATATGGAAATATATAAAAAATACGGGTATATGACTCCTATCGTAAAAATTGAAATCAATTATAAAAAACAACTTTTTTACGAAGATGAAATAATTATAAAAACAACTTTTACCGATACACCTGCCGCAAAAATATGCTACGAATACGAAATAAAAAGAAAATCTGATAACGAAACAATACTTACGGCTTCAAGCACTCAAGTATTTATGAACAAAAACAGAGAACTTGAACTCGTTACGCCCAAGTTCTTTAAAAAATGGAAAACGAGATACCTTTAGGAAAGTTTTATTTTTCAGATTCCGGTTAAGGAACCTCAACCGAATTTAAAATTTCGGTAATAATATGCTCAGTGGTAATATTTTCAGCTTCGGCTTCATACGTTAAACCTATCCTGTGCCTCATCACGTCTTTACATACAGCCCTCACATCCTCAGGAAATACTGCACCTCTGTGCTGTATAAAAGCATAAGCTTTTGCCGCAAGTGCCAAGTTAATACCTGCCCTCGGCGATGCTCCGAAAGATATATAATTTTCAAAATTTTTCAGTCCGTAATTCTCCGGAAATCTTGATGCAAAAACAATATCAACTATATATTTTTCTATTTTTTCGTCTAAATAAACTTCTTTAACCAGATTTTTTGCCCGTAAAATATCATCAACCGTAAGCAAAGTATTAATTTCAGGATAATTCTTAGCAATATTTTGTCTTATTATAATTTGTTCTTCGCTTTTTGAAGGATAGCTAATTATAACTTTAAGCATAAATCTGTCAACCTGTGCTTCCGGCAAAGGATAGGTTCCCTCCTGCTCTATCGGATTTTGAGTAGCCAAAACCAAAAAAGGTTCCTCAAGTTTATAAGTAGTTTCTCCTATTGTTACTTGTTTTTCCTGCATTGCCTCAAGTAAAGCACTTTGCACTTTTGCCGGCGAGCGGTTTATTTCGTCTGCTAAAACAAAATTTGCAAACACAGGTCCTTTTCTGGTTACAAAATCTCCGGTTTTGTGGTTATAAATCATCGTTCCGAGTAAATCTGCAGGAAGTAAATCCGGAGTAAACTGAATACGGCTGAATTTTGCATTTATAATTTTAGCCAAAGAAGTTACGGCAAGTGTTTTAGCTAATCCGGGAACTCCCTCCAATAATATATGGCCTCCTGTCAACAAACCGGTTAACAGACTGTTAACCATATGATTCTGCCCTACGATTACACGGCTTATTTCTTCTGTAATTGTATTAATAAAACTACTTTCTTCTTCTATTTTTCTGTTTAGTTCTCTTATATCCGTCATTTTTGTCTGTTTTAAAAATAAAAGCAAAAATACTAAAAGCATTTTACAATTAATATTTTTTATTGAATTTTAAGATTAATTTAAAAACCTGAAAAAAATATTTATTTTT
>CAMZKI010000263.1 GCA_947311125.1 uncultured Chlorobiota bacterium | reverse complement strand
AAAGTGGAATATTCCGGAAACGGAAATACTGTTACTGCAACTAAAATTGTTTCGCAAGAATAACGCTTGTTAAATATTTGCAATTAAAAAATATTATTAATTTTCTCACGTTACTATTTTGTTAGAAACTAAATTCAAAATAGTAACGTGAGAAAATTAATAATATTTTTTAATTGCAAATATTTAACAAGCGTTATTCTTGCGAAACAATTTTAGTTGCAGTAACAGTATTTCCGTTTCCGGAATATTCCACTTTATCAAACAGGAATTTGCTTATAAAAATACCTCTTCCGTTTAATTCTAAAATATGCTCTTGGTCTGTAGGATCGGGAATGCTTTTCCAGTTGAAACCGTTACCTTCGTCGGTAATTGTCCACTGATACTTTTCGTTATCGGTAAAAAAGTCAACTTTTACTTTTCTGCTTTTTAATTCAGGATTTTCAAGCCTTTCGGCATACAGTTCGTTTAAATTTCCTTTATCAAGAGCTTGTTGTTTTTCTATGTATGTAATAGCAAGATTTCCGTGTTCTATTGCATTTGTAATCAACTCAACCAAGCCCAACTCAATATTTACCTTTTCGCTGTCGTCAATTTCAACTCCTGATTCAATCATTATTTTATCTACGATTTTAGGAATTTTTGTAAATTCTGTCTTAAATTCTAAAGAAAATGTTCGGTTTATAAGTTTGCCGGGAAGTGCATCAGGAGAGTATTTTCCTGAAATAATTGCTTTGTATTTTTTTAATAAGCGAAGAAGTTCTTGTCCGGAAACAGGTCTTTTTAAATAGTTATTTGCACCGAGGTGAAGTGCCTGTATTGCATAATTTTCCGAACCGAATGCGGTTATTATTACGACAATGGCATCTGAATTTTTATCTCTTATTGCCTCAAGAAGTTCCAAGCCGTCCATTATCGGCATTTTAATATCTGTCAGGACTAAGTTCGGCTGATATTCATCAAACAGATTTAGTCCTTCAATACCGTTTTCTGCAGAACGGAAATCATATCCGTTACTTTCTAAAAGGCTTTCTAAAAAAAGTCTTGAAGCGTGGTCGTCTTCTACAATGAGAATTTTCATCGGAATAATACTTTTAAAACTCTGCAAATTACTTAAAAAATGTCAAATTAAAGACGGATTTATTGTTTTTTTTATCAGTTACCGTTAGTTTAAGCTTATGAAACCTATTATAAGTAACATGATTATCAAATACATAACTTATCTTATCACTTTTTTTGTCATAGCTGAAAATTATAAGTTTATTATCAATTGTAACCTCATAATTTTTTATTCCGGAGAGCTCATCTTTTATTATAAATGATATTTTTTTATGATTTTCGTAATTGTTTTCTTTATTTACTTTTTTTAATTTCACGTAAGGTGCCGTTGTATCAACCGCAACTGCAAATTTTCCGAAACATTTACATTTACCGGAAATAAATCCGTTAATAAAAGTTCCTTCAAGAGGATGAAATTTTCCGTTTTTATCTATATTTACCAAAAGGGCTTTCCCTATTAATTTTTTCGGCAGTTTTTTGGGTTTGATTGCATAAAATATATTTTCGTGTGCAGGAATAAGGTATGAATTAAGCTCATAAATATCTGAATACAATTCTCCGGAAGAAGTATATTTTTTAAAGTTAATGTCGGTGTTCTTATAAAGGGTTCCGTTTTTTATTATTGCTCTGAAGTCAGGTTTTATAAAATAGTTATCTCTGCCATAAAAAAACATATCTGAATTTTCAGGTAAATTTATATCAGGTTTGTTTCCGCGAACTTTCAGGTATAAATATGATTTATTCCCGAAACAATCTGCTAAAATTATTTTTATTTTATGAATTTTATTGTCATCAAAATTTAATACGCCGGAATTTATAATAGTTTTGTATATGCTTAGTTTATTACCGGGCTCTTTCCATAATCTTTGAAAATTACGCTTTGTTAATTGCCGTTCAGCATAATCAATAAAACTGTTTATATAGCGAGTTTCATAAAAACTGAACTTGTCTAACTTATACGAAAAGTAAAGAGTGTCATCAACGTACATTTTTGCTGAATATATTCCCTGCGTATTTCTTACATAGTTCATATAATCGTGTGCTTTAACCGCTATTCCTACCTTCCCTCTTGTTTCAATAATTTTAGGGATGTAATACCTGCCGTTTTTATAAAATACTTTAAGTTCCTGTTTCGTAAATTTTCCGTTAACGGAAGAATTTTTATCCAGAGGAACAATTTCCGCAAGAAAAATTTTAGGTTTTACATTGTCGGTAATTTTAAAATTAAACAGTTCCGGATTAAGAGGTATGTCGTTTTCGGCTTCGCGAATTTCAAAATGGAGATGCGGACCGTATGAATAGCCGCTGTTACCGGCATATCCTATCAAATCTCCCTTTTTAACCTTAAATTTTCCCGTATCGGGATAAATCGTTACTTCAAATTTTTTTTGTTTGTATTGATATTGTTCCGTGTATTTTTCAATTTCATCAGTAAATTTTTGCATATGCCCGTAAACAGTTCTTAAACCGTTGGGATGTGTTATATAGAGAGCATTTCCGTATCCGTCGGCAGATTTTCTTATGCGAGAAACATATCCGTCGGCTGCAGCATACAACTTAGCTCCGACAAACGGAACTTTAATATCAATTCCGGAATGGAAATGGTTTGAACGAATCTCTCCGAAGTTACCTGCAAGACGAACAGGAATATTTACCGGAGAGCGAAAATAATTTTTATCGTAAGTCTGAGAAAATATTTGTGAAAATAAAAATATCAGTATTGCAAGTATCTTAAATCGCATATTTTTTATTATTCTTGTCTTTTTGTTTCCGTAAAATTCGCAAAATTATCTTAAATTATGAATAAAAGAAATTATATATTACTGTTTATCTCTTTGCTTTTGGTGCAAAATTTAAAATCACAAACTGTTGTTGAGCCGAGTTTAATAAAATGGCTGACTGTTGAACAGGCAGACAGTTTGTTTGACAAAAATCCTAAGCCTATGCTTATTGATGTTTATACGGACTGGTGCGGCTGGTGTAAGCATATGATGAAAACGACATTTGCAAACGAAGGTATTGCATCTTACATAAATGCAAACTTTTATCCGGTAAGGTTTAATGCCGAAACTTTTGATACTCTTCGGTATCAAGGAAAGATTTATACAAATCCCGGAATCGGAACAAAACCGAAACACGATTTTGCAAAATATATATTAAAAGGCAGATTTTCTTTTCCTACAATTGTATATTCAGACAGAAAAAGAAATTTATATCAGGTCCCAGGGTATATGAAAATTAAAGATATTGAGCCGTTGCTTGTATATTTTGCAGAAGATATAAATGCAAACGTAAGCTATGATGACTGGAAAGTTTTGTATCAATTTAACTACAAAAAAAATTATGCTGAGGAAATTACAAAACTTGATTCATTAAAATACCCGGATACAAGCGGTGTAATAATTCAAAAAACAATGAAAGAAGCATCTGAATTATGCCTTAAAAATAAAAAGCCTTTACTCATATACATTTATACGGACTGGTGCCAGTCGTGCAAAATAATTGACGGCATTGTTCTGAAAAATAAAACTGCTGCAGATTTTATAAACAAAAATTTTTATTTTGTAAGGTTTAATGCTGCCTCGCAAAATAAAGAAACTTTGTTCGGAGACACATTTGAAGGAACAGGAAAAAACCGTCCGCATCAACTTACACAATTACTTCTTAAACAGAGCTTTAAATTTCCGGCTTTTATTTTTATAAGCCCGAAAAAAGTAAAACTGGGCGAGATACACGGTTTTATGCTGCCGCATCAATTAAACAATGTATTAAATTTTTTTGCGGAAAAAAGCAATGAAGAATAGTTGCGTTTTTTTTATTTATAGTTTTTAATTATATCTCGCCCTCGGAAATTATAAATAATCATCAAAATATCTCGTAACTTTTTTCATCAAATGAACACGAGTTTTTCCTCTCATATTGTGTTCGCTTTCAGGGTATAGAAAGTAGTCAATATCAGTGCCTGACTTTATGCAGGAGCGGATAAAATCCAAGCTGTTTTGCGGAACAACCACCGGGTCAACATATCCGTGAATCATTAAAAGCCTGCCTTTTAAATCTTTTGCTTTGTTAAGCAAGCTCGTTTTTTCAAAGCCTTCAGGATTTTCTTTCGGTGTGTCCATATAACGTTCGCCGTACATTACCTCGTAATATTTCCAGTCTATAACAGGACCGCCGGCAACGGCAACTTTAAAAGTTTCGGGATAATTTGTAATTAAAGAAGTAGCCATAAATCCGCCGTAGCTCCACCCGTGAACACCAATTCTGTTTTTATCAACATAAGGTAAACTTCCGAGAAATTCGATACCTTTCATTTGGTCTTTCATCTCAATTTGTCCGCATTGCCGGTGGATAATACTTTCAAATTCAAAACCTCTGTTTGCCGAACCTCTGTTGTCGAGCGTAAACATAACATAACCCTTTTGTGCCATATAAAATTGCCACAACCTTGCTCCGCTTAAACGGGAGTTCGTAATTAATTGGGCGTGAGGTCCGCCGTAAACATATACTACAACGGGGTATTTTTTATTCGGGTCGAAATGCGGAGGCGTAATTAATCGGTAGTATAAATCGGTTTTGCCGTCGGCAGCTTTTATTGTCCCGATTGTCATTTTTCCTAAATCGTATCCGCTAAGCGGGTCTTTCGCATTTAAAATTTTTTGCACGATATTGCCTTTTGTATCACAAATTATGCTGTTATTTGCCGTTTTTGTGTTTGAATAACTGTCGAAAAAATATTTTTTTGAATTTGACAGAACAACGGAATGAACCCCGTTTTCGGAAGTAAGTTGCACTCTTTTTCCGGTTTTAATATTTACTTTATAAAGGTGTTTTTCAACAGGACTTTTTTCGGTTGAAATTATAAAGACATTTTCGCCTTCGGGGTCAAAACCTTTGATGTCAAGTACTGCCCAATTACCTTTTGTAACTTGTTTTAATAATTTACCTTCGGTATTGTATAAATATAAATGGTCAAAACCGTCTCTTTCGCTGTAATACAGAAATTTATCGTTACTTTTCGGAAGGAAATAAAGCGGATGTTCGGGTTCAACATAACGGCTGTTTTTTTCTTCAAACAATGTTTTTACGAATACTCCGGTTGCGGCGTTATACATATTCATTTTAAGATGGTTTTGTTCTCTGTTAAGAACACCGATAAAAATGTATTTCCCGTCGGGTCGCCAAGTGATGCTTGTTAGGTAATGTTCTTTTGTAAAATCAGTAACATCGCAAAAAACGGTTTTCCCGGTTTTCAGATTGTAGATACCGAGCGTAACCTCTTCGTTTTTTTCGCCTATCATCGGATATTTGGTATTTTTTACGGTTGCAATTCGTGTTGTGATATCAACCAAAGGATAATCTGCAACCATAGTTTCGTCTTTTCGGTAAAAGGCTATTGCATTTCCTTCGGGCGACCAAAAAATACCTTTGTTCATTCCGAATTCTTGCCTGTGAACATAGTCGCTGCCGTTTACTATACCTTCATTTTCATCAAAAGTTATTTGAACTGTTTTTGATTTATTATCTGCAAAAAACAAGTTATTCTTAATTGTATATGCAACATAATTATTTTTTCGACAAACGCTTATATTTTCGGCATCTTCGGGAAGTAAAACATCGGTTTCGATTTTTTGAGTTTTAATATTATATACATAATAGTTTCCGCCTGATTTGAATGCCAGATGTTCTTTATCCGTCCATTTATAATCCCAATAAGGAAAATATTTTGATTCCTTATGTCCGGCATCTTTCAGTGCAGAATTTATAGTTTTTAAGTCAATGAATACCTTTGTGTCTTTACCGTTTTTATTTATTATACGTATTTCTTTATAATTTACGACATAAGTAAAATCATTTTCCGAGTACGGCTGTACTCCCTGAATATGTTCGGGGTATAATTTCTGCCATTGTCCCGTTACGGCATCTTCGATTGTTAATTGCTTTTTTTGAGAATAAATTGCTTGGCTTGTTATTACCCCCAGAATAACTATTACTAATATCTTTTTCATCTGTGTTTGATTTTAATTTTAAAAGTCGAAAGTATAAAATTATTCAGATAATAAAAAACCGATATTTTTTAGAGAAATATCGGTTTTTTTAATTCCTGTTTTAACAGAATCACTTAGTCTTTAATAAGCTTCTTTAAAAACTTTCGGTTTCCTGAACTTATTATTTCAATAAAATAAACTCCTTCAGGTAATTTATTAATATCTAAACCGTAAGAATTTACATTAATGTCATTTTCGGCAAATACTGTTTTTCCCAGTATATTTTTCAGGCTTATTGATTTAATTTTATCAGAAAAAGATATTGTAACTGTATTTTTTGCCGGATTAGGATAAATATTTATTTCTTTATTTTCATAACTTACAGAGCCTACAGCCGTAACAGTAATTACAAATTCTTGATTAGCACTTCCCGTACCGTCAGATACGCTTAAGATTACACTGTTATCTCCCGCATCCGAATTTGAAGGTGTTCCGCTTAAAGTTGCCGTGCCGTCGCCGTTATCATTTAACGTAAGCCATGCAGGCTTGGTAAGTGCAGAAAATACTAAAGCATCTCCGTCGGTATCGCTTGCCGTAATGTTATAAGTATAAGCGTCTCCTGCTGTTACTGATGTTACGGGCGTACTTGTAAATTCAGGTAATGTATTTGTTGTTCCGGAAGATTGATCGCCTCTCAGCAATACATTATCAAGCTCCCACCAGGCACTTGTGCCGGCTCCGACTCCGGACGATGTATAATGAAAGGCAATATACCCTGCCGTGCCGTTTATACCTGACAAATCAATACTCCCTGAAGAAGTCCATACTTGGCTGTCTTCTGCCGGGAATGTATAGGTAAGTTCTGTCCAAGTCGCTGCAGAAGGATCTCCGCTGCCCGAATAATCAGTTGAGTAATACAACCTAACTTCCGGGTCAGTAACACCGGTATCTGCATATCTTGTCCAAGTATCAAAAGTCAAGACCTCATTTGTGTAATCATTAAAATTAATTACCGGAGAAATAAGCCAATCGTCTGATGCAACATCTCCTCCGTAGGCATTTACATACATATCGGAATTAGTTCCGCATATCCAATCTTTACTTCCTGCAGTTGAGAATATTGTCCAACCGTTTGCCGGGCAAGTCGTAAAATCTTCATTAATAATATCAACGGTAAGATTGCTGCCCACCTCTATCGTAAAACTTTGGGTAACAGTGGTTCCGTTCTCGGTAAGTTCTATAACAACATTATGAAACCCTATGTCTGTATCGGCAGGTGACCCTGTAAGAACAGCAGTGTTGTTTGTTGTATTTCCTGAAAAACTTAACCACGCAGGCTTTGTCGGGCAAGTTATTGTTTCGGTTTCATCAACAACCGTATAGGTTATGTCATATGTATAGGTTTGGTTTGTAAGAGCTGTTGTTACCGGTGTTGAAGTAAAACTTATTGTTCCGGCACAGTTATTATTCCATACGCATTCAACCCACTCAGGGTGATCTATATAGGGATTCCTGTTACCCTGAATATTATAAACTGCATTATTTCTGTCTATTTCTTTTTGGTCCACAGGGTCTAAAGCGTTCCATTCAAGAAATAAATTTCTTGCAAAATCTGATAAATTATCAACAGAGAAAACAACAGTTGCATTTCCTGTCCAACTCCCTACTTCATTTTTATATCTGGTTGCCACATAGAAATAAGTTCTTGCAAAATCGCCTTTATAGCAATCGATAGGTTCAAAAATTGTTCCTGTATATCCGGGATATGAACAACTTCCTACTTTACTCCCGTTTGATGTTGTTGTTGAGGGGCTTGCTGTTTCACCGTAAGGATAATTGCTTCTCCACCCGTTTACCTTCCCGTCTGTAGGATAAACTATAAATAAATCTGCCACCATAGGCGATGCACTTCCAAACCAACTTTGCGGAACAGAGTGCTCTCTGTTGTAACAATCTCCTTCTACGGCATATGTGCCGCATTCCTGACCACTGTTGAAATAATACCAGTAGTCTGCTGTTCCGTCACATCGTATAGAATACATATCCCATACTTTATTATTCCCGAAATTATCCGTAGTTAAATAGTAACCGTATAAATCACCGTAGTTATTTGATGTATGTCCGGCAGTAATAATACTTCGCAGTTGTTCTCTGAGGCTTTCTCCCGTCAGTCCGGCTGCACTGTCATAGTATCCGGCGGGAATTTGTGCGAAAGATTGTGTTGCAAAAAGCATAAAAATAACCGTAAATGTGAGAATGTTTTTCATATTTTTTATTTTTAAAAATTATTAATTCGGAGTGATGTTTATACGGCTTTATCCTGTCTGTTATAAAACAAGCGACGAAAAAAGACGTATATGCAATTATACGTCTTTTCTTGTTGTTTTGTTTCAACAGAACTCTGAAAATTTATCTTTTTACAATCTTTGTAACGATTGAAGTTCCGTCAATATTTTCAATGTTTACTAAATAAACACCTTTTGTTAAGTCGGCTACGTTCAGTGTATAATTTTTTGCATTTATGTTGCTGATATTCATAACTCTTTGACCGATAACATTTGAAACCGTAATATTTCTGATGTTAATTTTGCTTGAAATATTAAGATCGCTCACAACAGGATTAGGGAAAACATTAAAATTATCAGAAATTTCAGAAATACCGGTAGTATTTGTGATTACAACATTATCAATATCCCATACTGCACCTTCAGTACTTGTAGAAGTATATTTAAAGGCAACATAAACATTTGCATTTCCTGCAGCAAAACTAATATCCGAAACATTATTTACAACAGTATAAGCTCCTGCAGACAGAGACAAACCTGTAACTTCTGTCCAAGTAGCAGATGCAAAACTTGCACTGTCACCTGCAAAATCCGTAGAAACAAAAACCTGAACATCAGGACCCGGATAATCAGCTCTGTCATTGTCAAATGCAAGTCTTACACCTGTCATATCAACCGTAGAAAAAGCCGGTGTTATAACCCATTGCTCAGTTGCATTATTAGCTCCGTTATAAGAACTGGCTCTAAGGAAATTATTACCGCCAAATTCACCAATATACCAAGTAAATGCAGCCGTAGCATAAGTAGGAGAAACCGTAAGCCAACCGGTCGGCATTACTCCGGGAGTTGTTTCAAAATCTTCACTTAAAATTTGAGCGTTCAAATTTAACGCAAAAACAATCGTTAAAATTAATAGTAAACCTTTTT
>CAMZKI010000262.1 GCA_947311125.1 uncultured Chlorobiota bacterium | reverse complement strand
TCATTTTGTTATGTTTAAATTTTTGATAATTTGTTTTTATGAGTTTTAAATAAAGGTTTTTAAAATTATAAAAAGAAAAGCGATTTAAAAACCGCCTTTCTATTTATTCATTTAACAGTTTTTTTTATTTGTTATGGCAAGTTAAGCATAATGCACTGCCGGCATTGTCAACTCTCAGGAAAAAACCGTTAATGTCATCATGAACATCATGGCATGAAGCACATTCCATTCTTCCTGCAAATAACATATCAGCAGAAATAGTGCCTCCCAAACCCGAATTTGTAGTCGTAGGATCAAACAAACCGCCGTCTGCTGTTGCTAGCGCTGCATCATAGGTAAACGAAATTGGGTGGTCGTCTGAAATATCAGTTCCTACCAAAGCCGGTCCTGTAATAAAGTTTGTTCCGGTTGTTGTTCCTCCGAAATTTTCTAATGCCACGGTTCCGTCATGACAGCTTAGACATAATTTAGACTCATCTCCCGGTTGTCCTACCGTTGCATCCAGTGTTGCAGACGAATAAAGCGTATAAGGAGTAAAAGTAGTAACCTCATGATTCCATAAAGGCGCCGTTGCTACGGTTAAATCAGCATTGTGAGGAGTATGACAAACAATACAAATTCGACCTGTAGTATTCCATGCACTGCCGGAAAAGTCATGTGCGGTTCCGGTAATCTGACTGTAACCTAAAAGTGTTACAGATAAAAATAATAGAATTAAACTGAACTTTTTCATAATATAAATTTTTAAAATTAAGTTATACAAGTTTTACCGGAAAGAAACAAAAGGCAAGCCAAATGAAGATTTTTTTTATATGTCGGCTCATTTTACCCTATTCCTTATACTCAGTTATTATGAAAAAGAATGTTATACAAAACCGGTCTGTTTATAATCTAATTTCAAAAGCCCTGAAATTCTTATTTTTCGGGGGATAAGGGCCTCCCCCTATATTTCAGTTTGTATTTCAAAATTTTTATAATATTTTTTAAAACACATGAATCTATGTTTAACAACAGCGAATCAGACAGGCGGCAGCAGACCAATAATATCTGCTGCCGCCCAAACAATCGGGTTTTTTAACCCCGTGCCGGGTCTTTTACCCCGAAACATTTATACAATTATGATAATGATATACAACAATGTTACAGAATCAAAACCTTAGACTTACCCCTGCTGCAAAATTAACTCCTGCCTGAGGAAAGTAGCCGTCCATAACATACTCATTTCCGCCGTATATATAACGATATATCCAAGCGTTACTTTCATAAGCCTCATTAAATATGTTGTTTACAAAAACATTAAAACCTATCTCTTTTACAGACTTTGTTTTAAGAGTATAAGAAATTCTGATATTATTTACGAAATAAGGGGCAAGAGAGCGTTCTTTATTTGAGGTATTATCAATATATTGTCTTCCTACAAATTTTGAAATAAAACTTGCATTAATACCGTCTGTAATACTGAAGTTAAGTTCACTGCCGGCAATAATCTCGGGAGAAAATGAAATATCCGTTTCTTTGTAAATTTCGGTTTCTTGTACCCAAGTATCCCAATTATCAATATATACGGTTAAGTTTTTTATTTTATTTCGGCTGAACGTTGCATTCATTTTCCATTCTAGAAAGTTAAAAGGTTTTACGGCACCTGAAATTTCAATACCGGCACGATAACTTTCCGGAATATTACTCATTATATATGCACCTACATCATTGATTTCACCGGTAAGAATCAATTGGTTTTTATAGTTCATGTAATAAAAATTTACGTCAAAAGCCGCTTTGTTAGAAGCTGTTTTATACCCGGCTTCAAAATCATATAAAGTCTCCGGAAGAATTGTTTCTCCTTCTGCGGCATCCCTGAAATCAGACCTTGAGGGCTCTCTGTTGGCAAGTGCAAAAGAAAACCACGCATTATTATTTTGATTTAAATTGTAAATAATTCCGGCTTTGGGATTCAGAAAGTTATATGTATGAGTTTGAGAAATATCTCTTAAATCATCATGTATTCCGCTTATTTCATAATTTATGTTACGCAGTTGTATATCTGCCCAAATATTTACTGCAGATTTCAAGCTGTATTTTATCTTAAGGTAGTTATTCAGTTCCTCTTTTACTCCTTTGTTTCTGTACCATTCGTATCTTATACCGGAGTTTGAAGCAAATTCTGCCCAAATAATTCTCCCGAAATGGTAACCGTCATATTTATTTACCGAGCCGCCTAATACAAAATTAAAGTTGCTTATTGAATATCTTAAAGAATACACTGTTCCCACAAAAGTATTATCAAGCCATTTTCTCCTGATTAAGTCTGTTGCAGTGATTGTATCCGTTCCTAAAGTAATGTTTTGCAAACCATAATCGGAAAAATCTTCATCATTCTTATATTGTTCATAATAGCCGGCACCGTCGGTCTTGTGTAAAGCTAAATTAAGTATAAGATTTTTATTAAACTCTCTTGTGTAAAAAAGTTGATAGTGTTTTTGTATGTAGTTATCAATTTCATTATCGTAAGTATAAGGGTTGTATGTTCTGTTTGTCTGCAAGCTGTCTTTAGGAACACCATACCATGCCTGATAAGTTTCTTCTTTTCCGCTGAAAATTTTGGCCTTAAAAAAATTTTTTTTACCGGCATAAACTCCTGATATATAATACGATTGCAAGTCTGATTTTGCTCTGTCAATATATCCGTCGGAATGTATTTTCGACAGACGAATGTCAAAAGCAAATCGGTTATTCAACAGACCGGTTCCTGCCTTAACGGTTGATTTTGCAGTGTTGAAAGAGCCGAAAGTTTGATTTATCTCCGCATAAGTTTTTTTATTCAGTTTTTCCGTAACCAGGTTTATATTTGCTCCGAAAGCACCGGCACCGTTCACAGAAGTTCCTACGCCTCTTTGTATTTGAATATTCTCAATTGAAGAAGCAAAATCCGGCATATCAACCCACCACACACCGTGCGATTCCGAATCGTTAACAGGTATTCCGTCAACGGTAACGTTTATACGTGTCATATCAGTTCCTCTTATCCGCATTGAGGTGTAACCAATTCCCGCTCCTGCATCGGAAGTTACAACAACGGAGGGTGTTATATCTATTAAATACGGTATATCCTGCCCGTTGTTATTTTTCTCAATATCCTGCTTCTCAATATTTGTAAAAGCAACAGGTGTTTTATCATCGGCTCTTAAAGCCGTAACAACAACCTCTTCGGCAATAATATCAGAAGTTTTAAGAATGATTTTCAAGTCTGCATTTTTATTCCGTAAAGAAACTTTTCTAATTGCTGTTTCGTAACCTATGTATGAAACTTCAAGCGTATAGTCTCCTTTTTTCAAATTTTCAAATTCAAAAAAACCGTTTTTATCGCTTATCGCATAAAGATAATAACCCTTAATTTTTACAATTGCTCCTGTAAGTTTTTCATTTTTTTCGTTTTCAACCGTTCCGTTGATTTTTTGTGCAAAAAGGTTTAAGTTCAGAAATAAAATAACTGAAAGAATGATAATTTTGTTCATTTTGTTGATGTTTAAAATTAATAACTAACTTATAACATCAGGATAAATTTAAAATATATTTTCTTATTCAGAAGTGTTATGTTATATTTGTAAAATCAAAATCAGGGGTGCCCAAATATTACGGGCTGAGATCAAACCCTTTGAACCTGATACGGATAATGCCGGCGCAGGGAG
>CAMZKI010000261.1 GCA_947311125.1 uncultured Chlorobiota bacterium | reverse complement strand
TGAAAACTCACGACAACTCCTGCTAAAAGCAATTTGGTACCGCTTTTGCGGGCTTCCTTTTTGACGCAAACAAGTTTGCTCAAAATCGCCCTCAAAGCGGAACTGCGTTTAGCGACCTGTTATGGGCAATTTTGACAGTTGTACATTCCTAAAATAGGTTGATAAAAAAAAATTAAAAAAATATCAAAAAAACTTGCTTATTAAAAAAAAAGCAATTACTTTTGCTGTGAATTTAATAACGATGTTATGTATATCACAGTATGAGGCAAAATACAAAACATAAAACTATTCCTGCAAAAACAATTGAAAGATTATTGACATATAAATCTATTCTCTCTGAATTACTTACGCAAGGACAAAAATATATCCGCTCTTACGAATTAGCAGAACTTACAAATAACAAACAGGAACTTGTACGACGCGATATAATGGCAATCCAGTTTCTTGGGAATCCGGCCAAAGGATATGAAACTAATAGTTTGCTAAATATGATAAACCAAAAGTTAAAGTTAAAAACAACAATAAATGTTGGTGTAATAGGTGTCGGTAGGCTTGGTTCAGCTATTTCATCTTTCTTTAAAGTGTATGAATCGCGTTTTAAAATTGTTGCACTATTTGATAAGAACACTAATACGATTGAAGATAAAAGTAATTTATACAACATAAACGAATTGGAGCGTATTATTGATAAGTTAAATATTACGTTTGTTGTTTTATCGGTGCCACCTAATTCGGCACAACAAATTGCCAGCAAGCTTAATAAAACAAAAGTAAAAGGAATATTGAATTTCACTCATGTTCCTTTAAAAGTAAAAAAAGAGATTGTTGTTACAAGAATAGATATATTACGGGAAATGGAAAAGTTAGTGTATTTGAGTCATTAATTTTTTTTAAAACCAATTGTGATTTTTTTCACAGCAATGATAAACTAATTTGAAAATATTTTAATAATGAAAGTAGCAGAGAAATTAGAACTCTTAAAACAGAAAAGGCAAAATCTGTCAAAACTGGGAGGTGATGCAAGAATAGAAAAGCAACATGCAAAAGGCAAATTAACAGCTCGTGAACGTTTGAATTTGTTGTTTGACGATGAAACTTTTTGTGAGATAGACCCCTTTGTTAAACACCGTTCAACAAATTTTGGTATGGAAAAAGTTGAAATAGAGTCTGATGGTGTAATCGTAGGCCATGGATTGATAAATGGCAGACCGGCTTTTGCTTTTTCACAAGATTTCACTTCAAGAGGTGGTTCTCTCGGTGAGATGCATGCTGCAAAGATATGCAAAGTTATGGACTTAGCTCTCAAAGCCGGTGTTCCTGTAATAGGACTTAATGACTCGGGTGGTGCAAGAGTAGAGGAAGGAGTAGATGCATTAAAAGGTTATGGTGATATTTTCTTTAGAAATGCTCGTGCTTCCGGTGTAATTCCTCAAATATCGGCAATTATGGGACCTTGTGCCGGTGGTGCGGTATATTCGCCTGCTATGACTGATTTTGTTTTTATGGTAAAGAAAACAAGCTATATGTTTATTACCGGACCCAATGTTATAAAAACAGTAACAGGTGAAGAAACTACTTTTGAAGAACTTGGAGGAGCCCTTACTCATAATTTCAAAAGTGGGAATGCACATTTTGCAAGCGAAGATGATGAACATGCTATTGAGCAAATTAGAGAACTTTTAGATTATTTGCCAAATAATTATTTAGAAGAAGCACCTGTTCTGGAAACAGATGATGATATTAACAGGTATTGTGAATCACTGGACACTATAATTCCTGATGATTCAAAAGTTCCGTATGACATGAAAAAAGTTATTGAGGAAGTCGTGGACGATAATGACTTTTTTGAAGTTCATGAGCATTATGCCGAAAATGCCATTGTGGGATTTGCTAGATTAAACGGGGTGTCGGTTGGTATTATTGCTAATCAGCCCGCTATTTTGGCAGGTTGTTTAGATATCAATGCTTCGGATAAAATTAGTCGTTTTATTGCTACTTGTGATGCTTTTAACGTGCCGATTATAACTTTTGTTGATGTACCGGGATATTTACCCGGAGTTGAT
This sequence comes from uncultured Chlorobiota bacterium, assembly GCA_947311125.1. Classification (GTDB taxonomy): domain Bacteria; phylum Bacteroidota; class Bacteroidia; order Bacteroidales; family JAADGE01; genus JAADGE01. The sequence continues at coordinate 1,729 of CAMZKI010000261.1, read as the reverse complement.
CAAGAACACAACGGAATTATACGGCATGGAGCTAAACTATTATTTTCATATTCTCAAGCAACCGTGCCAAAACTTACTGTTGTAGTAAGGAAAGATTATGGAGGTGCTTATCTTGCCATGAGTGCCCGACAGCTTGGTACAGATATGGTTTTTGCATGGCCAACTGCTGAAATTGCTGTTATGGGAGCAAAAGGAGCTGTGGAAATTATATCTGATTACAGAAAGCAAATAAATAATTCCGATAATAAAGAAGAAAAAACAAAAGAATTGATTAATGAATATGAAACTGCATTTAGTAATCCGTATTTAGCAGCAGAACGCGGATATATTGATGATGTCATTTTACCGGGCGAAACAAGACAACGCCTGATTAAAGCATTAGAAGTAATGATAACAAAAACGGAAATGTTACCGCCTAAAAAACACGGTAATATTCCTCAATAAAAATATAAAAAATGACAATAAAAGAAAAAAAAGCAAAAGCAGCAGCAATCGCGGTAGCCTGTTATATGCAATTAAGTGATGATTGTAAAGATAAGAAAAATTGTAACGGTTGGCGTAAAGTAGGCAGGGCACTATCTTTAAAAAGGCGTGATTTATTACGGATTAATGGTAGGGTACCCAGCTCATACAGATTAAGAATGTAAAACTAAATGAGAATTAAAACTTTAAAAGAAAATATTATGAAATACGATAAACACGGTGTATTAGAGATGACACAAATGAATTATGCGCCTGATAGAGCAAAAGCTGAAAATCCGATAAAAATAAACGACCTTACATTTAGAGACGGACATCAAAGCCTTTTTGCAACAAGAGGAAGAACGGAGGATATGATTCCGTTTGCAGAAATGATGGATGAAGTAGGATTTCACTCAATAGAAACTTGGGGCGGAGCAACATTTGATACCATGCACAGATACTTAAATGAAGACCCATGGGAACGCCTAAAAACCTTAAAAAAATATATGCCTAAGACTCCGTTTTTTATGCTTTTAAGAGGACAAAATGTTGTAGGCTACAGAAATTATGCTGATGATGTTGTCGAATCATTTGTGCAAAGAGCTTGTGATAACGGAATGGATATATTCAGAGTATTTGATGCTTTAAATGATTTCAGGAACTTTGAAACAGCTGCAAAAGTTATAAAACGTAACGGAAAACATTTTCAAGGAACAGTTTGTTATACACTAACCGAGCCTCGCTTGGGTGGTGATGTTTACAATATTGATTACTACATTAACAAAGTAAAAGAATTAATTGATTTTGGTATAGATTCAATCTGTATAAAAGATATGGCAGGTTTAGTAGCTCCTTATGATGCTTATAATCTTATTCGTGAGATTAAAAAAATAACCGATATTCCGGTAAACCTGCATACGCATTTTACATCAGGGATGGGTGATTTGGCTATATTTAAAGCAGTTGAAGCAGGAGTGGATATTGTTGATACATGTATGTCGCCTTATGCATACCGCACTTCGCATGCAGCTATTGAACCTTTGGTTATATCACTTCTGGGTACAAACAGAGATACAGGCTTTGATATTAAAAAGCTTAATGAAATAAGTGCTAAAATGGAAGACGTAATTCCAAAATACAAACATTTTGCAAATAATCCTAAATACTCTATCATTGACACAAACGTAATACTTCATCAAACACCGGGCGGAATGCTTTCAAATTTGATTAATCAACTAAAACAAATGGATGCTTTGGATAAGCTTGA
>CAMZKI010000260.1 GCA_947311125.1 uncultured Chlorobiota bacterium | reverse complement strand
GGTTTTCTTCTTTTTTAACTTTGCATAAGGCTATATCCATACCGTCTTTAGCTTCTTGAGCTTCACCGGTTTGATGCAATGCTTCTATAACTTTTTCTTTCAGTTTGTCAAGAACTTCAGATGCTTTCAGCTCTGTTTTGGATGTTCTTATAATATCATTAAGAAATGATATTCCGAGCATACTCATAAATGCACCCGGAACGCCGTGTCCTGTGCAATCAGCTGCTGCATAGTATGTTATGTTGTTTTTTTCGGCAGCCCAATAAAAATCTCCGCTTACTATGTCTCGGGGTTTAAATAAAATAAAGTTTTCGGGTAAAGATTTGCTTATGAGTTTTTTAGGCGGAAGAATTGCATTTTGAATACGTTTAGCATATAAAATACTGTCTTCTATGTCTTTTTTCTGATGTGCAATTTCGTCTCTTTGTTGTTCGGCCAAATCTCTTTGAGCTTTTATTTCTTCTTTTTGTGCTTCAAGTTCGGTGTTTTTTTCTGTTATTTCTCGTGTTCTTTCCGCAACAATTTTTTCGAGTTTTTCATTTTGCTTACGCAGAACTTCCATTCGCCATTTTGATATGAGCCAAAAGCCTAACAAAATGAGTAAAATGGCAGGAGTTATGAACCACCATTCTAAATAAAACGGTTTTCTTATCTCAAAATCAACACTTTGATAATAACTCCAAATTCCGTCTTTTCCTTTTGTTCGGTATTTAAAACTGTATTTTCCCGGAGGCAGGTAGGGAAACGAAGCTATGTTTTTTTCTCCTTTTGAGGAAGCAAATTCGTTATCTAAACCTTGCAGGTAATATTCATATTCTACGGAGTTCTCATCTTTAAAAGAAAGTCCTGAAATCTCAAAACTGATATTGTTTTGATTTGATTTAAGACGTTCGGGCATTTTAAGGTAATTTTTTCCGTTGATAGTAATTGATTCTATACGGCATATAGGGGTGTATTTTTCAGTTTTTTTCTTTTTGATGTCAAAGGTGGCAATGCCGTGATATGTTCCTATCCACAGAATATTTGAACGGTCGAGATACAATCCGTCTACGGAAATTTCGTTTCCGAGAAGCCCGTCTCGCGAGTCTATGGTAAATTCAACTTCATTTGTTTTTTTGTTGTAATATTTTACTCCTTTATCTGTTCCTACCCAAATCATATCCGGGTTTTCAGCGTGTTCGATTGCCGTTACCAGAGTTTCTGAAAATAAATCATTGTTTACAAATTCCAAAGAATCGTTAATGAAGCGTGCAAGACCGTTTTGAGTTCCTATCCATATAAATTTTGTGTAATTATTTTGTTCTGTTTGTTTTATCGAATCTAATTTCAGTGCCCAGGTATGAAAATGTATTTGCTTAAAAGGTTTAAACGTTATTGAATCAAAAACTACGAGCCCGGTATTATTTGCCCCGATTATTTTATTGTCATATTCGGTCAGTTGCGAAAGTAGGCTTGTATTTATATTTTCGATTGTAATTATGTCAGATTTGAAGTTTTTAAGATAATATACAATTCCTGAACTCCCCGTAAGTAAAAATATTTCTCCTTTTTTTGTTATAAAAATATCTTCAAGATGAAATAAAGTTGATTTGAATTTTTTTGATTTTAGGACTTTAAGTGTTTTTTGATCAACAAGATATATGTTTTTATTATCGGCAATTACGATATTATTATTTTTTGTTTGTCCTATTACGAAAGAATTATTTCTGAATTTAAGTTTATCCGTAAAGTTGGTTAAATTTCCTTTTATGTAATGAACACCGGAACTCATGCCTATCCAAACTCTTCCCGATTTATCTTTAAAGACAGAGTTTACCGTGCTGTTAAGAGCTTCGGGATATAAGTTTCTCAGACTTTTGTTTGTCAGTTTTTGGATTCCTCCGGAAAAACCGAACCAAAGATTTTCTTCATTGTCAACCAAAAATGACAGTATTTTATGGTTCATAAGCCCTATTGTATTGTCGTAAACTATGGGTTTTTGTTTTAAAGTGAGAATTTGAAATATTTGATAGTCTGATATCAACCAAATAGAACCGTCCGAAGTTTCTTTTATTTTTTTAACGGGAGTGTCTTGTATATTAATTAAGGTATTTATTTTTATTGAGTCATTGAGAGAATCGGGAATGTTTTCCGAATGGTATAGTCCGTGTTCTGTTGAAATCCACAGTTTTGAGTCGCTGTCAAAAAATGCATAAAGACAAAACTCATCGGAAATTTTACGAATTTTGTTATTTTTAAGGATAAAAACGCCTTCTCCGGAACCTATAATAAGTTCATTTGTTTTGGTGTTTAAGGAAACAGAGTTTATTTTTTCGGGCATATTTTTTATTGTTTTGTTCAGGCAGATTTCATTGTCTTCGGTATCAATACGGAATAATCCTTGGTCGCCGAAGAAATATTTTTCTGAATTATGAATAAATATTCCTTTAAAGGGTATTCCTCTGAATTTTATATTTAATTTATCGGTTTTCTTATCTAAAACAGTAATACCACTTAATCCGGCAAAATATATTTTGCCTTCTTTATCTTGGTTTATTGCAAAAACAGAATTACCGGCAAGTCCTTTCTCTTTATTGTAAAGTTTCATGTTTCTGCCGTTGTATTTTACGGCACCGGAGAATGTCCCGAACCATATATATCCGTCACTGTCCTGAAATGATGAAAGAACGTCTTCTTGCGGGAGTCCTTTTTCTTTTCCGTAAAAAACGAAAGGAAAGTAGCCTTCTTGATATGTTTCGTGCAAGACGGTAAGGTAGTTTTGTGCCGATTGCATTGTCATTCCGGCTTGATGCTTAAAATATTCGTCAAATATGCCTGTTTTACGTGCATATTCAAAGAACTCAAGAATTTTTTGGCGTAACAGAGGCTGGTTTTTCTTTATTGCCCATCCCATTTTTTTTATTTCTCCGAGTATAAATTTTGCTTCAAGTTCAGGGTAATCCGCTAATTTAAAAACAGATATGTTTGATATGGTATAATCGGCTTTTCCTGATATTACATCGCTGAAGAAATTATTTCCGGTATTATAATAATAATTTGTTATGTTATTTTTCCTGAGGGAATGTTCATAAGATGAACCTTTTGATGTAACGCCTTTAAGTTCTTTCAGGTCGTTAACGGATGTTATTTTCGTGTCTTTTCTGCCTATTACAACTTTTGCATTAGGTAAAAAATCAAGAATGTCAACTTTTTTCAGTCTCCACTCGAGAGGGTCGATAAGGTCGCAGGCAACATCAAAATGGTTAAACCATTCAGGAGTGTAAGCACTGTCTTTTATTATTTTTCCGCTTTTTGTTTCCCAATATTTTGAGAATTTCGGGGTTATTACGTATTCAGCTTTCAGCCCGAGATATTTTGCAAAACTTTCTGCGAGAAGCGTATTGAATTGTTTTTTTCCTGTAGGATGCCATACTAAATCTCGGTCTCTCAGTGCAATTATTATTTTTCCGGAGTTCATTATTTCGTCAAAATCTCTTGTTTTTGAGTTTTTGCTTACGTTTGAGTATGAGTTGATTATTTCCAGATATGTCGAATAGTCAATACCGTATTGATTTCTGAAAAGTTCATCGAGTTTTCCGTTTCCTTTTATTGTTCTGAAAAAGTTTTCAATTTCTTCGGCAATTTCTTTGTGTCCCTTTTTTACTGCCCAGCCAACCTCTTTCGGTTTATTAACGGGAAATGCGAGTTTGAAATCTTGGTTGTTCTTAAGATATGAAAGTGCTAAAAATGAAACTGTTATAAGCCCGTCTGCTTTGCCTTCTTTAAGTAGTTTGAGGGTTTCGTCTTCCGATTTGGTTTTTATAAAAGTAATTCCTCCGCCGATTTGTTTGTTTATTTTATTTATGTTTGTTTCATAACTTGATTTCTCTAAAAAGGCTATTTTCAGACCTTTAAGATTTTTGTAGGTTTTTACTTTTTTTGAAAGTTTTCTGTTTATAATCAGAAGGTCGCTTATTTCTATAATTCCTGCATAATCGAAGAATTTTTTACGCCAATCCAGAACATATATCGTTCCGCATATAACATCTGCTTTTTTCAGAGCATCGGGTGTGTAAGAAATTTTTGTGTTTGTTTTGTAATCTTCGGGGATTTCTCCGTCGTTCGCAAAAACATCTTCCCATTGAATTGTTACGGGATTAAATTTTACGTCAAGAAATTCTGCAAATTCTTCAGCGGCTTTGTAGTTTACCGTATTTTTCCAACTTTCTGTGAGAGCAATATCAATTTTCCCTTCTTTTTTTATTTTGCTCAGAGTTTGAGCACCGATAATACCGGGTAAGATTATTATTAATATCAGAAATATATTTTTTTTCATTTGCATTATTGATTGGTTGCCGAAAAAAGCAACAGTTTTTCATAAATTAAAAAAGTATCAACAATATGATACTTTTTACTCTTCATTGTTTTCTAAAATTTTTTCGATTTGTTCTTCCGTTTTCAGCAATTTGTTTTTGCAGGCATTAATAAGCGAAGAAACTCTTTTAACTTTTTCGGATAACAGGTCGATATCAACTTTATTATTTTCGACTTCATATATTATTTCTTCTATTTCCTTTATTGCTTCATTGTAAGAGAAACTTTTTTTTGCCATAATTAATCTTCTTCATCAAAAGGTATCATATTTATTTCCAATCCTGTATCCAGCATATAATCTTCAATGTCTTCTTCCATATCTATGTCGTCTTCGTCATAATGCCAGTTTACGGTAACTTCACCGCCTTCGTCTTCGTATTCTTTAAGTATATTGAGCAGGTCAAGAATGCTTCTTGATGTGCTGGTATTAAAGTATGTCAGTTTTATTTCAAAAGTTATCGGCTTTTTTATTTCTGATGTATATTCTTCCAACCATTGCACTAACGGGTCGTAAAATTCGATAGTATCTTCCAGAAATGATTCTCCGGAAAGGACGCAGACACCGGTTTCGGCATTAAAATCTACTGTCGGAATAAAAAAATTAGTATGCGAACCTTCAATATAAATATTTTCCATTTACTTTAAGTTTTTATTAGTTTATTTATCAACTTTAACTGCTATTGAGAAATATGATGTTTCTTCATCAATCGGATTTATTTCAATGTCAAGCGGATTGCCTGAGGTGAGAGCAACTGCAATAAGTCCGATGTTCGGACTGTTTCTTACTACAGAGTCGTCTTTTCTGACTGCTCGTTTGTATTCTCTCAGTTCTTCGTGCCCGAGATTATTGATATATTTACTGTTCTCCATTACGGGGATAAGGTCTTCATTTTTAATAGGATTTCCGGTTACGAGAAGAAAGTTTTTAACTGTTTCTTTCAGAATTATT
>CAMZKI010000259.1 GCA_947311125.1 uncultured Chlorobiota bacterium | reverse complement strand
TCTTCTTCCAAAAGAATAGTATCATTAGGAACAGCAGTTATTCTGATATTTTCTCTTAAAATTTCAAATAAAAATAAGCCTTCAAGATTTCTTAAGCCTGCTTCCGCAATTGTTTTTCCTATTAAAGAGCTATTTCCTTTTATTCTGCCTTCGACTATGTATTCTCTTGAAATATCAGGTATTTTATCAATAACACTTTTATTGTCGGGCAGCAATTTTTGACCTACCGTAAGAAGGTAAATAATTCCTATAATCAGCATAGGTAAACCAACAGCCGTAAAGTCGAAGATATTTAATTCAGGCAAGTTCGGTATTATTTTTTGATCGGTTACAAGTCCGTTTACTATCAGGTTAGTGGAAGTTCCTATCAAGGTTGTGCAGCCTCCGAGAATTGCAGCGAAAGATAAGGGTATCATTAATTTTGAAACAGATGCTTTATGTCTTTGTGCTCCGGTATGAACATAGGGCATCATTAATGCAACAAGCGGTGTATTATTAAGAAATGCCGACATCGGAGCAACTATAAGCATCATTCTGGCAGTGAAGCTTTTCATTGTTTTTGCTCCTTTAAAAATCCAATCGAAAAAAATATCCAGAACGGATGTTCTTCTGTAAATGTCTCCGAGTAAAAGCAACATTATAATAATTGCAATTTGTTCGTTTGAGAAGCCGTCAATAATTTCAGACGGGTCAAGAACGTGTGTCATTCCGAGAACTATAACCGCAATGATGAATGTCATCGTCGGCCCTACGATTTCTTTATACAAAGAAATTACAAGAAAAAGTAAAACTATAATTACTATAATTGCATCAAATGTCATGCTTTGCTGTTCTGAGACAAGATAAAAGCCAAAAGTATAAAAAATCCTTTTATTCCGAATTAAAAAAATAAAAAAACCGATAAGTTTTAAAATATTTATCGGCTTTTATTCCGGAAGGAAACAATTCTTAAGCTTTATCAGTTACTATCATTCCGGCACCTACGGTTTCGTTGGTAATGTCATCAATTAATATAAAACTTCCCGTATTCCTGTTTTTTCTGTATGCATCAAAAAACAGAGGTTTTGCAGTTTTAATTTTAATTTTACCTATATCATTCATTTTTATTTCTTTGTCTTCCGTGTTCTTATTCATAGAATTAATATCCATTTTGAATTTTACTTCCTGAATAATGCATTTCACTTCGTTTGTTGTGTGCCTGAGGATGTATTTTCCTCTTACCTGCAGAGGTCTTTCGTTAAACCAGCTTATCATTGCCGTAATATCCTGACTTTGAACAGGCAGATTGTTCGGTTTTACAATCATATCTCCTCTGCTTATATCAATATCATCTTCAACCGTAATTGAAACAGATTGCGGAGCAAAGGCAAAATCAAGTTTTTCGTTCAATGTATCTATTGATTTTATTTTAGATTCTAAACCTGAGGGGAGAACTTTAATTTTATCACCTACTTTAAAAATTCCGCCGTCAATTCGTCCTGCATATCCTCTGTAATCGTGAAATTCTTCAGATTGAGGACGTATAACATACTGAACGGGAAAACGGGCATCTGTATGATTATAATCTCCTTTTATGTAAATATTTTCAAGGAGATACATTAAGGTTGTTCCGCGGTACCACGGCATATTTTCTGATGGTTCTACAACATTATCGCCTTTTAGTGCACTTATCGGAATAAATTTTATATCTCTTACTTCAAGTTTAGGAGCAAAAGACTCGAATTGTTTTTTTATTTTTTCATATACTGCTTCGTCGTAATCGACCAAATCCATCTTATTGATACACACTACAATATGTGGTATCTGCAAGAGAGATGCAATATAAGCGTGTCTTAAAGTTTGTTCTATAACACCGTTACGTGCGTCAATTAATATTATAGCCAGATTTGCCGTAGAGGCTCCGGTAACCATATTTCGCGTGTACTGTATGTGTCCGGGTGTATCGGCAATAATAAATTTTCTTTTCGGGGTTGCAAAATAGCGATATGCTACGTCAATTGTTATGCCTTGTTCTCTTTCGGCACGAAGCCCGTCGGTAAGCAGTGCTAAATCTATTTCGCTTTTACCTTGGTTTCTGCCTGCTTTTTCTATAGCTTCTATTTGGTCTTCAAAAATTGATTTACTGTCGTATAATAATCGTCCTATAAGTGTACTTTTACCGTCATCAACGCTTCCTGCCGTTGTAAAACGTAAAAGCTCCATATCAAGGTAACCGTTTGTATCTTTTTTTTTCCGTCATTTTTGGGAAATTTGTAATTTAAAAATTGAAAAGTTTTTGATTTTATTCTAAAAATATCCTTCTTTTTTTCTGTCTTCCATTGCCGTTTCCGAGCGTTTATCATCCAAACGCTGTCCGCGTTCGGTAGTTCTTTCTGCTGCTATCTCGTCAATTATGTCTTTAAGATTATCGGCTTTTGAGCGAGTTAATCCTGTATTGGTAATATCTCCTATTGTTCTGCATCTTACATCTAAAATTTCGGTTTTTTCATTGGGTTTAAGTGTCATAAAAGGGGCTGTTGCAAGCAAAACTCCGTCTCTTTCAAATACTTCTCTTTTGTGTGTGAAATAAAGATTCGGAATTTCTATATCTTCCATATATATGTACTGCCATACATCAAGTTCTGTCCAATTGCTTAAAGGGAATACTCTGAAATGTTCTCCCATTCTCTTCTTTCCGTTAAACAGATTCCACAATTCCGGTCTTTGATTTTTCGGGTCCCATTGTCCGAATTCGTCTCTATGAGAGAAGAAACGCTCTTTTGCTCTGGCTTTTTCTTCGTCTCTGCGCCCCCCTCCCATTGCTGCATCAAATTTGTGCTCTTCTATCGAGTCAAGTAAAGTTGTAGTTTGCAACACGTTACGGCTCGCATTATATCCTGTTTCTTCCCGAACTTTTCCTTCGTCAATTGTTTTTTGCACAGAACCGACATACAATTTTACACCGTATTTTTCAACAAGGTTATCTCTGAATTTTATTGTTTCTTCAAAATTATGTCCGGTATCAATATGCAGTAACGGTATGGGAACTTTTGCAGGATAAAATGCTTTTCTTGCCAAATGAAACATAACTATGGAATCTTTGCCTCCGGAAAAAAGTATTACCGGGTTATCAAATTGTGCGGCAACTTCCCTGAATACAAAGATTGATTCTGCTTCTAATTCTCTTAAGTGATTAAGATGATAATTGTTCATTTTAAAAAGTTTGTATTTTATTTATGTTATTTTATATTTTAGAGTCGAGATATTTTTATTTTAATTTCATCGGGTTGTTCAATATGTAAACCGCATTCTTTTTTATCTTTGCTTTCCCACCACCATCTGCCGGCTCTTATATCTTCGCCTTTTTTTACCGCACGTGTACACGGGGCACATCCTATGCTTAAAAATCCTTTATCGTGAAGTTCGTTATACGGAACGTTATTTTCTTTCAAATAATTTAAAACATCATTAAAAGACCAATCTTTAAGCGGGTTGAACTTTATAAGATTAAAAGTTTCATTTCTCTCAAACAAATGCAAATCTGTTCTGGTAACTGACTGTTCAGCACGTAAGCCCGTTATCCACAAATCAATATTCTTCAAAGCTCTTGTTAAAGGATAAACTTTACGTATATTACAACATTCTTTTCGGTCTTCAACCGAGTTATAAAAACTGTAAGTGCCTTTAGTGCTCAGCATTTCCTCTACTTTATCTTTGTCCGGGAAGTATGCTTTAATTTTAGTTCCGTATTTTTTATTTGTAATGTCCCAAACTTTATAAGTTTCTTCAAACATACGTCCGGTATCAAGTGTAAAAATCTCTATCGGAACTTTATTTTTCAGAATTATATCTGAAATAACCTGGTCTTCCTGCCCGAAACTTGTAGAAAAAGCTATTTTCCCTTTAAACTCTTCGGATAAATATTCTAATTGTTCTTTTATCTGTTTATTTTGGCATTTTTGAAGTAATTTTTGAATCATACTTTTTTATTTTTCTCTGTTCCAAGATAATGTTTTAAGCATCCAGGTCGGTAATGCTTTTTCCGGTTTTCTTTTCATTAAATTAAGATTCCATCCTATTTTTTTAATAACCGGTATTTTATGTGTTTCTACAAATTCTATTAACGTGCCGTCCGGATCTTCCGTGTAAGTGAAATGACCGGAGGCTTCTCCCATATCAAATATCTTACCGCCCGTTTCGTATATTTCGGGATTGCTGTCAACTGTAAAAGGATGTCCGTTTTTAGAACAATGTTCTTTAAAGGCTTTCATATTTCTTATATCAAAACATATTTGGATAAAGCCCGGATCTCCCCAAAATCTTCCTTCATATATTTTTTTTGGTTCAGCATCAAAAACCTTTATTAATTCTATTTGGCTGCTGCCTAACATTTTGCTGAATGCTCCTTTTCTGGGTTTACTGTGAGATAATAAAACACGTTCGAACTTATTCTTTCCTCTCGGCAAACCTTCAAAATCTTTAAAAACACCTGTTTCGCGATACTCAACAGTATCGTAACCTAAAATATCCGAATAAAACCGTATTGATTTATCAATATCCGTAACGCCTATTACGGCACCGAAAACACCGCCGGAAAGTGATTTTGACTTTGAAAAAACAAGGTTATTTTCAACTATTTCAAAAATGTTTCCGTAAGGGTCTTCAAAAAAGAAATGCTTGATTCCTTTCGGGTCTTTTTCTATACTACTTAAAAGTTTTACACCTTTACTTTTAAAAAAATCAAAAACTTTTTCCGGCTGATTACTTTTAATTTTTGCAATATAGACGCCTAAATCTCCGGCTTGGATTTTAAATCCGGCTTTTTGAGGCTCTCTCGTAAGATATTGCCATATTTCCAATCCTCCGCCGCCTTGAATATTCAATGCAATAACAGCATGTCTGTCCTGCGGTTCGCCTCCTGTATATTTCAGCATTTTTTCGGCTGTTCCGGGAGCGTCCACAACAGGAATATCAAACCCGAGATTTTCTCGATACCACTTTCGTGCCCCCTTTAAATCAGTAACACCGATTCCTATTTGCTGTATTCCGCTTATGTAATATTCCATACTCAATATTTTTTAAATATTCGATGTATTAACTATGTCGAATTTCAAAAATAATTTGCAAAGATATTAATTTTGGCAATGATAAAAAATTATGTTTATGTTATTATAAAAACATATAAAAGTTTCTATATTTGCGATTTTAAAAAATAAATTATTAACTATAATTTTAGGTCGTGGATATATTCAATAAGTTAGACACATCAAAAACCGATTTGGGAAAATATCAGGCATCCGTTCACGGATATATGACTTTTCCGAAATTAGAAGGAGAAATAGGTCCGGTAATGACATTCAGGGACAAAAAGGTAATTACTTGGAGTATTAACAATTATCTCGGATTAGCAAACTTACCTGAGGTAAGAAAAGCTGATGCCGATGCTGCTGCACAATGGGGAATGGCATACCCTATGGGTGCCAGAATGATGAGCGGTGAAACTAAATATCATGAAGAACTGGAGCAAAAGTTAGCAGACTTTGTAAGTAAAGAAAGCGGATACCTTCTGAATTACGGATATCAGGGAATGGTGTCAATTATTGACTCTTTAGTTGACAGAAATGATGTAATTGTTTATGATTCAGACTCACATGCCTGCATTTTAGACGGATCGAGACTGCATATGGGCAAGCGTTTTGTTTTTAAGCATAATGATATGGACAGTCTTAACAAACAGTTAAAACACGCAACTCGTGTTGCCAGAAGAAATAACGGAGGTGTTTTGGTAATTACGGAAGGTGTTTTCGGAATGGAGGGAGATTTGGGAAACCTGAAAGCTATAACTGATTTAAAAGAGAAGTATGAATTCAGACTTTTCATTGATGATGCCCATGGTTTCGGGACAATGGGTGAAACCGGTGCAGGTGCAGGTGAACATTTCAACGTGCAGGATAAAGTTGATATTTATTTCGGCACTTTTGCAAAAGCAATGGCGGGAATAGGTGCATTTGTTGCAGGACCTAAGGCAGTTATTGATTATTTAAGATATACCATGCGTTCGCAAATTTTTGCAAAATCACTGCCTATGCCTATGGTTATGGGTGCTTTAAAACGCCTTGAAATAATAAAAAGAGATACAACTCAAAAAGATAAACTTTGGTCTGTTGTGAATTCACTCCAAAAAGGACTTAAAGATAACGGTTTTAACCTCGGAGTTACAGAATCTCCTGTTACACCTGTTTTCTTTGACGGTGATGATACCTTAGTTATTAAAATCACTAAAGATTTAAGAGAAAATTACGGTATTTTCTGCTCTGCGGTAGTTTATCCCGTAATTCCGAAAGGCAAAATTATGCTGCGTTTAATTCCTACGGCATCTCACGAGCAGGAGCATGTGGATAAAACAATTGCTGCTTTTAAAGAAGTTCAGAAAAAATTAAAAGACGGATTTTATGCATAAAATACTGCTTTGAAATTTTATTAAAAAAAGACTTCCTTGTTTATTTTCGGAAGTCTTTTTGTTCTGTTAAGCTCTATATTTTTTTATTTATACCAACTGAGTTCTCTGATGAATGCATCGGTAAATCCCATTTTATGAACGGTTATAAGATATTTCTCGGCATCAGATTTATATTTATATTTACCGTAAGTATAATGATGTAAACCGCTGCCCCCTTTTCGCATTTTTACTTTTCCTCTGAAATCTTTAAAAAACTTATCTGAATTTGAAAGTTTTCGCTTAAATGCTCCTAGTTGAATTGTGTATATACCGCTTATTCCTCCGCTGTCTAAATCGCCGGCATCTGTATCACTGTCTGCCACAACTTCATCAAAAGCGTTATCTGCACTTTGCTTGTCAAGAACAGTTACTAAAATATCTTCTTTGTTTGAGTCATAATCCAGTAAATCTACAAAAATTCTGTTTTCCGAAATATTCAATAATTTCAGATAATTAATAATTTCTTGCTTTCTTTTTTTTCCGAGATTTTCGTCAACGTCTTTTGAGGAATATATATTTATGACTAAATCCGTATTTTTATTTAGAAACTCTGCTAAAGTATTTAGAAACAACTCGTTTTCATTATTCAAACTTTTTTCGTCTTCTTCAAAGTTCATTGAATAAATTTTATGAACTTTCCCTTTATTTATTTTTTCAAGATTATAAGTTCCCACATCTCTTACATATTCGTCTCCGTAAGGAGCCGAGAAAGTAAAGGCTTCAAAAAAATGACCGTCTGATTCAATTGCGGCAAAATAGTTTTGATCTCTTTTTACGTTAAAAGAGAAATCACCGCTCATATCAACGTTTGAATTGTAAAAATTTTGCTTGTCAGCTAAGTTAGAAACTTTGATAATACAGGATGTTTGATTTTCAGTAACGACATTTCCTTTAACGGCAAGGTAAAATAAAGAAGAATCGGCATAATTTACTTTAAAAATATCGCCTCTGCCTTTCCCTTCAGGACGCAGTGACATAAAGTAGGCAATCTTATTGTCACTTGTAACAAAATAAAATAAATCGTCTTCAACTGAATTAATCGGCATTCCGAGATTTTCGGGTTTTGCAAATTTGCCTTTACCTTTACCTGCTGCACTAAAAATATCATATCCCCCTATTGAATTATGCCCTTTGGATGAGAAATATAATGTTCCGTCTTCATGAATAAACGGGCTTTCTTCGTCAAATTTAGTATTTATTTTTTTTCCGAGATTTTTAGGTTCCGACCATTTATCACCTTTTTTCTTTATGAAATAAATGTCTTTACCGCCTCTTCCTCCCGGTCTGTTACTGGAAAAGTAACAAATTGTTCTGTCCTGATTCATAGAGGCATGCATTTCATCATACTTAGAATTAACAGCTTTAAATTTTACAGGTTTTGTCCAGTTATTTCCTTTAAACTCACTCTGATATATATCTCCGTCTTTATAGACTAACATAAAAGTTCCGTCTTTTGACACCCAGCAATCAGCCTCATAATTTTTAGAGTTAAGCGGTTTGTCATACGGGTCAGGTTCTCTGTCATTTTCATTATTAATATTTATAAAGAAAATATTTTCATCATATTCACCGTCTTCGGTTTTCTCATCCCTAAAATTTGTTTTTTCTTTTGATGTATAAATAAAAATACCTTTGTCTTCAATCAAAAACGGCGAATGTTGAGTTAACTCAGTATTAATTCCGTCTCC
>CAMZKI010000258.1 GCA_947311125.1 uncultured Chlorobiota bacterium | reverse complement strand
TTAATAAACAATAAATTAAAAGCAGAATGATTAAATGGTATGTTTCAGGGTGTAAAATAGGAGTTTTTATCAATAAACAACTAATTATTATTTCTCTTGATGTATGCTTTAAACTCGGTATGTTTTAAAGGCACACCGATTTTTCATAATATATCAAAACTGAAAATATATAAATGGTTGTAAATCAGCAGTTCGTGCCTGCCAGATTATAAAAACGGCAACAACAACCGTAAGTGCTTTTGCCCATTGCGGAAAATTTATAAATGTTTGTTTGTAGGCATCTTTTGTTTTTACGGGAAGCCAGTGTATAATCATAGCAATAAGCATAAGTCCGAAAATATTTTTATAGGCAAGGATTATTTCTCCGATTTGTGAAAAATTAAATGCGTGTGTAATTTGGTGCATAATATTATTAACGGTCTGCATACTTTCCGAGCGAAACCAAATTCGTGTAGCGGTAATAAAATTGAAGGTCAAGAAAATGGCATAAAAACGTACCGCCCAATGCTTGCTTTCGGCAAAAGGGCTTATTTTTCGCCAATATTTGTAAACTACCAAACCTATACCGTTCAGTCCGCCCCAAATAACAAATTGCCAGCTTGCACCGTGCCAAAGTCCGCCGAGAAGCATGGTAAGCATAAGATTAAAATTTGTACGTGCTTTTCCTTTTCGGTTTCCGCCGAGCGGAATGTAAAGATAATCTTTCAGCCAAGTGGAAAGCGAAATATGCCAACGTTTCCAAAATTCGCCGGTATGCAGAGCTTTGTAGGGCGAATTAAAATTGGTCGGAAGCCGGAAACCCATAAGCAGTGCCACGCCTATTGCAACATCGGTGTAGCCGGAAAAATCGGAATAAACCTGAATTGAATATCCGTAAAGTGCCATCAGATTTTCAAAGCCGCCGTAGGTTGTAGGATTGCTGAAAACCCTGTCGACAAAATTTACGGCAATGTAATCGGCAATAACAAGTTTTTTTAGTAATCCGTTTAGTATCATAAATATCGCAAAGCCGAACTCTTCTTTTGTGATATTGAATTTTTGATACAGTTGCGGAACAAAATCGGATGCTCTTACTATGGGACCCGCAACTAATTGCGGAAAAAAAGAAACATAAAATCCGAAATCAATGATACTTTTTACGGGCTTTATTTTTTTGCGGAAAATATCAATTGTATAGCTGATGGTTTGAAAGGTAAAAAATGAAATTCCTACCGGAAGAATTATTTTATCAATCGTAAAATGTGTTCCGGCAAATTGGTTTGTCCATTTTGCAAGTAAATCTACCGGTTCGATATGTATTCCGAAAAGGTAATTAAAACTTTCGGTAAAAAATGCTGAATATTTGTAATAAATTAATACTAAAAGGTTTACGCTTACGCTTAAAGCAACGAAGAGTTTTCTTTTTAAATTATTATCGGATTTTGAAATTGCTTTTCCGGTAAAAAAACCGACAATTATTGAAAAAATCAATAAAAGAAAAAAGATACCGCTTGTTTTGTAATAAAAAAATATGCTGACAAGAAAAAGATAAGCGTTACGCGGTTTTTCTTTTTTGTAAATTACGGAATAACCGGCATAAACAACGGCAAAAAACAACCAAAACCACAGCCGCGTAAAAATAAGCGGATGTTCGGGGTCGAAAATAAAGATATTTTTTAAAAAATCTGTCATAAATTACGGTTGCGAAAATATAAAAAAACTACGATTTCAGCTTTTTTTCGATATGATTATCCCAACTTTTCAGCAAAGCGTTAAAAAACAAGTTTCCTTTTATTATGTATCCTTTTTTTGTAAAGTGTATCAGGTCGTTTTGCATCAATTTGTCTTTATGCCAGAGGTAAGACGAGTTGTATCCGCCCATAATTTCATAAAAATTCCACACACCGCAATTGTATTTTTTTGCCAAATCGATGATTACTTTTTCGGCATCGGCGGTAAAAGGCAGCGGGTCTCTTCTTCGGTAGTAGCAATCGTTGGGAACGGTAAGCAAAATTGCTGCATCCGGCACGGCTTTTCTTATTTTGTTCAGAAATTCGGTATAGTGTTTTTTGTATCTTTCCGGATAAAAATTTGTACCGTAGGTATCGTTTGTGCCGAGCGAAATAATTACCAAGTCGGGTTTTATTACCGACAATTGGTTTGCAAGTAAACTGCATTTCAAAAAAGAAGGCAAACTTGCACCCGAAATGCCGGCATCGGTGTAAACAATTCCCTGAAAATTGTTTTCTAAATCTATTCCGTAAAGGGTAAAACGGTTTTGTGCCGTATCGGTTTTTTCCAATTGCAGTTTTACGGGGTTTATGCTTTTGCCGGTTTCAATGAGTGTATATCCCTTTTCGGGAAATCCTGTTATTTTGTAATCTGAACTGTCGGCATAAAGTTTAATTTTATATGAATTTTTTCCCGTATCGTGAAAAATTTTTATTTCGTTTGTTTCATATTTTTGGTAAGAAGGGTTTAAGGTAATTGTAATACTTGCCGAACTGTCTTCTGTTGTTGCCGAAATTCCGAGCATTCCGAGTATGCAGTCTTTATGTTCAACGTTTCTGCAAGTTTCCCATTTGCCCGTCCATTTAAAGCGGATATTTTTCGGCGTGTAGGTTTTCGACATTCCGTAAGGAAAAACAGTGCCTCTGCCGCCGTTCAGTCCGGGGTATAAGTTTTGAAGTTTTTTTCGGCATACACCGGAATATATGCCTGCTTGTATGTGCGAACCGCCGAAATGTATAATTTGAATTTTTTGTTCGCCTTTCAGAATTAAGTTATCGAGTTTTTTATTAAATTTTTCAAAATCGGAACTGTCGCCGGGAAAAATAATTTTATTTTTATCATATCGTATGTATCCGTAATCAAATTCGGCAAAAGGGTAATTTTGTGCGTTTGTTTTTTCGAAATATATTAATAAAAGTATGAATATCAAAAATTTAATGTACATCTTTATTTTTTCTTTCTTAAATATCGGTTGTATTCGAACATAAATGCGTTGTAAAACATTTTTGCAATATATCGGGCACCGCGAGGCGTAAAATGTGTAAAATCTTTTTCTCCGAGAGGCGGGTCGTAAAATACCCAACTCGGCATTGAATTTTCGCCGCCCATTGCCTCGTACATATCCCAATAGGCACAGTTGTTTTCAAAACTTGCTTGTTTTAAGGCATCTCTTATAAGCGGAATATTCGGGTACGAAACGTATGTATCGCCTTCTTTTTTCGACATATCCGCCAAGCCGATTACCATAATCGTAACATCGGGGGCAATTCGTTTAAGTGTACGCAGTTGTCTTGAAAATGCTTTTCTGTAATAATTGTAATTTTCTCTTACGTTCGGAACGGTATTTCCGCCGAATTGCAAAATTAAAAGTTTTACGTTAAGTTGTGCATACATTCGGCTTAACATATTCAAATCCATACGCGTAAAAAACAATCCGCCGCTGCCTCGCATGGCTATATTGTCAACATTTATTCCGGAATATCCTTCAAGCGAAAAACCGTAAATATCCGGGCTGTCTTCGGCTTCAAATTCAAAACGAATATTTTGCGGAGTCGTTTCAAAATTCCAAGTTTTTATTTTATAATCGTCGGAAGGGGGCAGGGTGCTTTCGTCGATAAGTTGCTCATCGGCATAGGTTTTTATTTTTACCTCGCTTGTATTGTAGCCGTAAAACATTCTGCACCGTTTAAATTGTTTTGTAGGTTTGAAAGAGTAGGGCGATTGCGAAATGTTAATACTTGCATAATTCATTAATTTGTGCGGCATTAATTCTTCTTGATTGTATGTTTTTAAAGAATCGGGCAGAGTGTCGTTAACAAGAGGAGAAAATCGGGCAAAATTTCCGAGCATTCCGTATCTTCTGTGTTTTACGGTTGTGTCTCGTCTTCCGTAAACGGTATATCGTTTCCAATTTCCGGAAACGGATTGGATCATAGGCGATTTAAAATTAAATGCTTTTACTGCCGGAACAATTCCCGGACCTGAACCTCCGAATTGGGTTTGTAGTTTATATCTGAAATAATCGGTAATTCTGTCGGTTTCAATCTGAGAGTCGCCGTAGTGCATAATTCTGATAATTCGCCCTTCGTTTTTGATATTTGCTAAAATTTTAAAGAAATTGTCTAAACTTGAACGTGTATTATCCGGAAATTCGATATATCTTACAACTGAATCAATTTTAACGGGCATCGGCTTGTAGTAGATATATTGCGAATCAACCATTACGGAATCGATGTTTTCTTTCTTTTTTTCTTCAACAAAAGCAAGTGTGTCGGTTTCATCCTGAATATCGGTGCCGTTTATAATTTCGGAAATATCGGTTTCGGCTTGTTTCGGCGGGTTTATGATATCCTCAATCGTAATAAATTTCAGTGTAAAAGAGTCGGTAATTTTTATTCCGTCCGGAGGGAATACAATTGAAAGCAGCAGCAGAATAAATAATGACAAAAATGTAAACAGCAGAATTTTTTTCGGGGTCATTTTATCAGTATTAAGAGGTTATTTTTTCTTAATTATAATTTCCTGCCCTACTTTCAAGTCTCTGACATCTTCGTCCGAGAAACCGTTTATTTTTTGAATATCCCCGGCTGAGATCCCGTCATATTTTTTGGCAACAGACCATAGATTATCGCCTGATTTTAATTTGTAAACGATATATTTGTTTTTATCCGGTTTTACAATCGGTTTTTTGTTGATTCTCGGAATATTTGTTTTTTCTTTTTGTGCGGAATTCATCTTATCAATTTTCTGATAATGAGAATATTTTTTTATCGGCACCCAGATTGCTACTTTTTGCCCTATCTGAAGTTTTGTGCTTCTGGTCTTGTTCCAATATTTAAGGTCATTTACCGAGCAATCGTACCATTCGGCAATATTGCTGTATGTATCTCCTGCTTTAACGTGATAATATAATTTTTTCTTTCCGTTTGTGCTCGGGGGTGTGTATTTATAATTTATATACGGTCTGTCACTTTTAGAGGGAGAAATAAGAGATACCTGTTCGTTTAAATATATACTGTCTTTATATGTATAAATTTCGTTTTCGGCATTTAAAAAATCACTGACTTTATCAAACGGAAGCCGTAGAGGATACGATTTAAAATTTCCCGGAATTATGTCTCTTTTGTATTGAGGGTTTAAGACTGCAAGTTTCTCGTAATCAATATCTAAATACTCTGAGACTTGGCGTAAATTAAGCTTCTTTTTAATCATAACAGTATCCGTTATGATGTTCATATCAACTTTTTTGGGCGTAATATTATGTTCCTTATAGTAATTCATTGAATATAAGGCTGCTATATATGCAGGAATATAACCTCTGGTTTCGCGGGGCAGATAGGGATAAATCTCCCAGAAATTAGTTTTGCCGCCGGCACGTTTTATAGCTTTTTTTACGTTTCCGGCACCGCTGTTGTAAGCAGCAATTGACAATGTCCAATCGCCGAAAATTTTATACATATCGCGGAGATATTTTGCGGCAGCTTCGGTAGATTTAAGAACATCCATCCTTTCATCTACGTAAGAATTTATTTCCAGACCGTACATCTTGCCGGTGGGATACATAAACTGCCACAAACCGACAGCTCCGGAACGTGAACGTGCACGCGGATTGAGTGCAGATTCAATAATCGGGAGATAGCCAAGTTCAAGAGGCAAGTCGTATTTATCAAGAATTTGCTCAAAAAAGGGCATATAATATTCAGAAATTCCCAAAAGATATCTTCGTGATTTTGTGTCTTTTGTATAGAATTTTATCCAATCTCTGACAATTTTATTATAGGTCATAGGAACAACCGTGGGAAGCTTATAAAGTCTTTCTATATAAACAGAATCAGGGAGGGTTTCGTTTATTGTATTTCCGGAAATATTTGTTGATGTATGGTCTTGCTCTGTCAGGCTGCGCTTAACATACCAATTGTTTACAAGTTCTTCTAAATATTCTGATTGTTGTGTTAACGCATCATAATTTTCTTGTGTAGTATCCTGCTTTTTTTGTGCATTTGAATAAAGTACAGAAATGAATATTATGATTATTAAGGTTATTTTTTTCATAGCTATTTAAAATTAAAGCAAAATGTGAGTCCTACCGTATTTTGTTTTTTTCTTCCATAAAGCGAAAATATTTCGGGTGATATTTTCAAAGATAAATCTTCGCTTACATCGAAATCGGAAAGTTCGGCATCTACAACTGCATCAATAATATTTAGAGTATATACCGCAAGGAAAATAACTGCCGATAAGTCTCTGTTTCGTCTTGAATTATTTTTATATTGTAAAATTACATCAGTGTCTATATCTTCACTGAAAATAGTTTCTTCCAATGTTGTGTCTATTCTTTGCTGATAGCCGAGTAAGTATTTTTGATAGCGTGTGTTATTATATTTAAAGAAAAATGCTGCAGAACCCAATGCTGAATATACTAACGGAACTTTCCAGTATTTGCCGTTATATGCTTGCCCTGCTCCGGGCAGAATTGCAGAAAAAAGTGCTGCTCTTCCGGATTTTTTTTTCTTTCCGGAATATGAAACAATTTCTTTTCCTTTAAGGATAACGGTATCCTTCACAGACTTGTCAAAAACAGAGTCTGATTGTGTAAATCCGACCGGTATTATAAACAGAAAAAATAATGCTGTCAGAAATATTTTTTTCATTTTTTGCTTACGTTTGAAAGCAATTCTTTTATTTTTTGAAATTCTTCGTCGGAAGTAAAAGATATTGAAATACTTCCTCGCCCTGCATTATTTCTTTTTATGTTTACTTTACTGTCAAAAATTTCGGATAATTTTTTCTTGAAACTTACAAACTCTTCAGGTAATTTATTTTTTTGAGTTTTTACAGCTTCTTTTTTTATCGGAAAATTTACTTCTCTTATTAAATTTTCTGTTTCTCTGACAGATAATTTGTTTGATATAACTTTTTCATAAATTTCCGACTGTTTTTCAGGGCTTTCAATGTTTATAAGAGCTTTTGCGTGCCCTTGAGTTATTAATTTATTTTGAATACCGGATTGAATTTCGGCGGGAAGTTTCAAAAGTCTGAGATAATTGGTAACAGTGCTTCTGTTTTTTCCGACTCTGTCGGCTAATTTGTCCTGTGTTAAGTTACATTCGTCGATTAAACGCCTGTAAGAAACGGCAATTTCTATTGCATTCAGATCTTCTCTTTGAATGTTTTCGATTAGTGCCATTTCAAGCATTGCACTGTCATCTGCTTTTCTGACAAAAGCAATAATTTTTGTTAATCCCGCATCTTTAGAGGCTCTTAACCTGCGCTCTCCGGATATTAACTGAAACTTTCCGTTTTTGAGTTTTTTGACGGTAACCGGCTGTATTATACCGTGTTGTTTTATTGACATAGAGAGTTCTTTCAACGTTTCCGTGTTAAACTCTTTACGCGGCTGAAAAGGGTTTACTTCAATGTCTTTTATGTCTATTTCGGCAACAGCACTCGTGGATGCAGCTTCCTCAACAGGTTTTTTTTCATATTTTGTATTGTCAATTAAGGCACCTAGACCTTTTCCTAAGGGGCTTTTTTTTGCCATAATTTCTATTAATTTTTATTTCGTTCTAAAAGTTCTCTTGCTAAGTTTAAATAATTTACAGAGCCTTTGGAATTGGCATCATAGTTAATTGCAGGCATTCCGTAACTCGGAGCTTCGCTTAATTTTACGTTTCGCTGAATAATGGTGTCAAAAACCATATTTTCAAAGTGTTTTCTTACCTCAGCTGCTACATGATTTGATAAGCGAACACGAGCATCATACATTGTAAGCAGAAAACCCTCTATTTCAAGCTCCGTATTTATGTTTTTTTGAATCATCTGAATGGTATTCAAAAGCTTTCCTAATCCTTCAAGAGCAAAATATTCACATTGAACGGGAATAATTACCGAATCGGAAGCTGCCAAGGCATTTAGTGTCAATAATCCGAGCGAAGGAGAACAGTCTATAAAAACATAATCATAATTTTTTTTAACTTGTTTTACAACCGAATCTAAAATAAATTCTCTGTTTTCCTCTTCAAGCATTTCTATTTCGGCACCTACCAAATCAATGTGTGAAGGAATAATGTCTAAACCCGGAGTCTCTGTTTTTAAAATTACTTCTTCCGGTTTTACTTCTCCTATAAAACAATCATATATACTGTGTTCTATTTCTTTTAAATCAAATCCTACACCTGATGTAGCATTTGCCTGAGGGTCAAAATCTACAATTAAAACTTTTTTTTCAAGAACAGCAAGACTTGCAGCTAAATTAATTGCTGTTGTCGTTTTTCCCACTCCTCCTTTTTGGTTTGCTAATGCAATAACTTTAGACATTTCTGAATTTCTTTAAAAGTTAAAACTTGTTTTGATGCAAAAATATAACTTTTATTGATATAATTCTTTTTTTGTTAATATCTTTCTTTTACTTTCTTAAAATAAAAAATGAGGTTTTTAAGGCTCGTTGTGATATACACCGGCACTTTGGACATATCTGTTTTGCCAATCTCGGTTTGTTACGTCCCGCAGCAAATCAAATAAATGCTCTCCGATAAAGAAATCACTTAAATTATTTATTCCGTATGGTTTTAACAACTGAACCTGGCTTTCGGAGGGCATCCATGTAATTTTACTGTCAGGATTTTTAGCCCACCCTTTTTCTCTGTTCATTTCCGGATTAAAAAACGGATACTCGGAATATTTCAGCCTCCAAAGATTTGTCAATATCATTTTTGTTCTTTCAAGCGTGTATTTCTTTATATCCTCGTTGTCTTTTTCGCCCGGAATGTCAAAAACATTATACTTTCTTATTAAGTTTTCTTTCTCAGGATTTGCCTTGGATGTTTCAATTCCGACAATTTGTCTTATCCATTCATCAATCGGAACAAATTGAATATCTTTTTTCATACCCGGGTCTTGCCTTATTATTGCAGTTTGTATAAGGCTGCCGTTAAGATTCGGCATAAGTCTTAATGCAAAAAACCATTCTTTTTCGGTTCCGGTCTCTTCCCCGAATGTATTTACCTGGGCAACTCCTTCTGAAAACAGTAATAAACCTAAAAATATAATGATTATTTTTTTAATCATATTCTTATAACAGCAAAATACGTGCTAATATTATTATTTTATCCTTGAAATTTTATATCTATTTTTGTAATTCTTTTTTAATTTTATGATAAAAATACAAATCGATTATGAAATATAACTTATACAGGAAACATCCCGGAAAGTACTCGGGAATAAATATTATTTTAGAAAAAACAGAAAATCTGCAAAAAATTTTACCCGAAAAAAAACAGTTTGACTTTGTTAAAAAACAATTTGAAAATGACAAAGATATAGTTGAAATAAATTTGTATGATTATAAATTTTATTTTTTGGGTTTTAAAAATGAAAAAATATCAAATAACGATGAAAAAATAAGAGCGGCAGGAAGTAAAACAGTTTCAGTTTTAAACACAGAAAAAGCAACGTCGGTTAATATTATTAATTTCAATAAAGATTCAAAACAATTATTGTTATTTATTGAAGGAATGATGCTGTCGAATTATAAATTTATTCGTTATTATAAAGAGCCTGATAAAAAAAGACTGACATTAGAAGAAATAAATATTTATTCTGAAGACTTAGAAGAGAAAGACATAAAAGAACTTTTCAATACTGTTAAAGCCGTACATTTTACAAGAGATTTGGCAAACGAACCTTTTTCAGGGCTAAATGCTTTACAATTATCAGACAGGCTGAAAGTACTTGCCCGTAAAACAAATATGAGATTCAGACTTCTTGATAAAAAAGAAATAGAAGAAAACGGTATGGGAGGATTGCTTGCAGTTAATAAAGGCAGCGATAATCCGCCTGCATTTAATATTCTGGAATGGAAACCGAAAAATGCCGTTAATAAAAAACCATATATTCTTGTAGGTAAAGGAATTGTATTCGACTCAGGGGGATACAGCATAAAACCGACTAAAAATTCGATGGATATGATGAAATTCGATATGGCGGGAGCTGCTGCCGTTGCAGGTGCAATGTATGCAATTGCCGAAAATAAATTACCGGTTTATTTAATTGCTCTTATTCCTGCCACTGATAATGCCGTTGATGCAAAATCATACGTCCCCGGCGATGTTATAAAAATGCACAACGGCTTATATGTTGAGGTATTAAATACTGATGCTGAAGGACGCTTAATATTAGCTGATGCTTTGAGCTATGCACAAAAATATGAACCTGAACTTGTTTTAGATTTGGCAACATTAACAGGTGCCGCAGCCTATTGCATTGGAACGGAAGCATCCGTAATTATGGGGAAAGCCGATGAGAAGTATTTTAAACTTTTGGAAAACAGCGGTGAAAACGTTTACGAACGTGTTGTAAGATTTCCGTTTTGGGATGAATACAAAGATATGATAAAATCAAACATTGCAGACATTAAAAATATAGGAGGGAGTGAAGCAGGAGCTATAACGGCAGGTAAATTTCTCGAATATTTTACAGATTACGAATGGATACATATAGATATTGCCGGACCGGCAATGTTAACTAAAAAAAGTGCTTACAGAACGCAAGGCGGAAGTGGTTACGGTGTAAGATTAGTGTACGATTTTTTCAAAAATATGATTTAAAACAAAAATATATTAAAATGGACAATACTGAAAATAAAATAAAAGTCGGAATAACACACGGTGATATAAACGGCATAGGCTACGAAATAATTATAAAAACTCTCTTGGATAAAAGAATTACGGAATTATGCGTCCCGATTGTCTACGGTTCTCCCAAATTATCAGCTTATCACAGAAAATCACTGAACATTGAAAACTTCAGTCTTAACATTATAAAAAACCCTGAAAACGCAAACCCGAAAAGACCCAATGTCATAAATTGCATTTCGGAAAACACCAGAATTGAACTCGGTAAAGCAACTAAAGAATCGGGAGAAGCTGCCTTTGCATCTCTTGAAGCAGCCGTTAATGATTTGCTTGAAGGAAAAATTGACGTATTAGTTACAGCTCCGATAAATAAAAACACCATTCAGTCTGACAATTTTAAATTTCCCGGACATACCGAATACCTGAAAGAAAAAGCAGACTCTGATGATGTTTTAATGCTTATGACAGGTGAAAAAATGAGAATAGGAGTTGTAACCGGACATATTCCGCTTAAAGAAGTTGCTTCAAAAATTACGAAAGAAAAAATTTTAAAAAAATTAAGACTTTTGAACGACTCTCTGCTTAAAGATTTTACGATAAAAAAACCTAAAATTGCCGTTTTGGGACTTAACCCTCATGCCGGAGACGACGGAATAACAGGAAGCGAGGAAAAAGAGATAATAATTCCGGCAATAAACAAAGCAAGGGCTGAAGGAATTTTGGCAATAGGACCTTACGCTGCCGACGGCTTTTTCGGTGCAGCTTCTTACACTAAGTTTGATGCTGTTTTGGCAATGTATCACGATCAAGGTTTAGCCCCTTTTAAATCGTTAGAGTTTGACTCATCGGTTAATTATACGGCAGGACTGCCTTTTGTAAGAACATCACCGGGACACGGAACTGCTTTTGAAATAGCAGGGAAAGGTGCTGCCTCTCCGGATTCTTTCAGGCAAGCATTATTTACGGCTTTGGATATTTTTAAGAACCGTAAAAGATATGCCGAAATATCAAAAAATCCTTTAAAATAAAAGCTGAATATTTTTCGGCTGCCGGAAATCCGATGTTTTATGTATAATAAAATAATGATAATATTTCTTATATCTTTTTTTATACAAACGGTATATTATCTTGCTGTTTATGCGCGTATTATTTTCATAAAAAAACAGAAACCTAAAAATAAATGCTCTCAACCTCTTACGGTAATAATAAGTGCCAGAAATGAAGAAAATAATTTAAGGAAGTTTATTCCCCTTATAATGAGTCAGGATTATGACAAATTTGAAGTTATAGTTATTGATGACAATTCAGAAGATGAATCATTAAAAGTATTAAATAATTTAGCAGGAAATTATGAGAATTTAAAAGTGCTTACGGCAAAAAAAAATCCGTCAGGCAAGGGCAACAAAAAAAATCTCTGACAAAAGCGATATCAAAAGCCGAAAATGAGATATTGGTTTTTACTGATGCCGATTGTCGTCCGTTTTCAAATAAATGGCTGCAAAATATAGCTTCCGCATATTCCGAAAATACAGAAATTATTTTGGCATACGGTGCTTACGAAAAGCAAAAAGGTTTACTGAATAAATTAATAAGATACGAAACTTTATATAACGCCCTTCAATATCTTTCATTTGCTTATGTCGGATTACCGTTTATGGCTACGGGACGCAACCTTTCTTACAAAAAAAGTGTTTTTGTAAAAAACAAAGGTTTTAATTCTCATAAAAACATTTTATACGGTGATGACGATTTGTTTATAAACGAAGTTGCGACAAAGAAAAATACGAAAATAACAACGGAAAGCAGCAGCAAGACCGTTTCGGTTCCAAAACAAACATTCAGGGAATATATACAACAAAAGAAAAGACATTTGGCAGCCGGATTTAATTATAAAACAAAAAACAAAATAATAATAGGAACAGAAATATTGTCTCGTTTTCTGTTTTATCTTATTTTCCTTTATTTTATTGTTACAGATTATCAAACCAAAGTCGTACTAACAGTTTTTTTTATAAGAGCAATGATGATATGTTGCATCATAAAATTTTTTGCAATGAAGGTAAAAGAACAAAATAATTTATTTTTTATTCCTATATTTGACCTCTTAATTCCTTTAATAAACCTGTACATAGTTACAACCCGATACTTTAAAAAAGACATTGTATGGAAATAAACCGAAATTTTTCGGAAAAAGCGATAAGAGATTACCACCTTATAAAAAAAGCAAAAGCCGGTAATCAGCACGCCTTTGCCGAATTGTTAGGTTATTACAAAGAGTCTTTATATCACTTGTTATTAAAAATGGTGCAATCGAAAGAAGATGCCGAAGATTTGATGATAGAAACTTTTGAAAAAGTATTTCGCAAAATACATTCTTATAAAACAGATTACGCATTCAGCACATGGCTGTTTCGCATAGCAACAAACCACGGCATAGATTATATTCGTTCAAAACAACAAAATAAATACGATAATATATATATTGATAAAATATATGAATATGATAACGACTTTCAGAAATCAGTAATAATTGCCGAGAAATCTTTAAACCCGGAAGAGTCAATAGTAAGTTCACAAGAAAAAAAAATAGTTAAAGAAGTCGTGCAAAAACTCCCTCCGGATTACAGAAGAATCGTTGTTTTACGATACTTTGAAGACTATTCTTACAGTGAAATAGCCGAAAAATTAGACTTGCCCATAGGAACGGTAAAAGCCAGGCTTTTCAGATCGAGAGAATTGTTACAAAGCATTTTGACAAAACATAATATTAAATATGGAAGAGACTGAAATTGCTCTGTTAAAAAAATATTTTCCTGCTGTAACAGATAAACAAACAAACATATTTGTTGAAATATACGAACTTTATAAATTTTGGAACAAGAAAATAAATGTCATTTCACAAAAAGATATAGACAATTTATTTATTCGCCATATACTTCATTCTCTTTCAACGGCTCATTTTTTCAGCTTTAAAGCCGGAGAAACAGTAGTTGACGTAGGAACGGGAGGAGGCTTCCCGGGTATCCCTCTTGCCGTTATATTTCCCGAAGTTAATTTTACACTGATTGATTCAACGGGAAAAAAAATAAAAGTTGTTAATGAAATAAAAGAAGCAGCAGGTTTAAAAAACGTAAAAGCAATTCAAAAACGAAGCAACGAATACCGAGAACGGTTTAATTTTGTTACCGGGCGGGCAGTAACAGCCTTTCCTGCCTTTTACGATTCGGTAAAGCACCTTCTGAAAAAACAAAACAACAGAAACGGAATTTTATATTTAAAAGGCGGAAGTTTTAACGACGAGTTAAAAAGATTTAAAAAAGTAAAAGTTTTTCATCTTAAAAATTTCATTAAAGAAGACTTTTTTGAAACAAAAAAACTAATATACCTGAAAAAATAAATCCTGTTTATTTACAAAAACATACCCTTCATTGCCAAAAACACCCCCTTTAATAATTCATACTCCGATTTGTTGTTTTTAAGCATTCGTTTTTTTAAGTTTGAACAAATTATTAAAGGACTCTATGTATTCTAAATTTAAAATTCTTATAGCAGAAGACGACCATTTTTCCTGTATTCTTATAAAAGAATATCTGAAATCCCTCAATGCCGATATAAAAAAGGTAAGGAACGGGCAAGAAGCGGTAAAATTTTGCATGGAAAGTCCTCCCGATTTAGTTCTTATGGATATTTTAATGCCCGGAATGTGCGGAATTGAAGCAATGAAACAAATAAAAAAAGATAATCCCGAAATTAAAATATTAGCCCAAACAGCATACGGAACTCACGAAAAAATTAATGAAATTATAAATGCCGGTTTTGATGCAATTATCCTGAAGCCTTATAAAAAAGAAGATTTATTAAACCTCGTTAAGCGTGAACTTGATAAAACAACCGTTGTTTAGTTTTTTCGGGTTTATGTCTCTGCATATTTTAAAATTTCACGGGAACTGAATAATAAAGCCCTTGTAAAAAAACAACCCTCTTCGTCATCGGCGAGCGGAACCCGCCCGGAAAAACAAACGATCCTTACACACCCGAAGAAATTGCCGAGCTTAAAAAAGCGTTCTGCACGGTAGAGAAAAACCCGCATTTAAAAGAATTTATACTTACACCGAGAGAGCAATATATTTACGCAGAACTAAAAAAACGTAAAAATAATTTGCAATCCTTTTGCGAATGTCGTAATATTGCAAAGCAAACCGAAACCGAATTGGGCGGTTTGGCGGGTAAAAGCGGTTACCGTTGGAAAAAGCAAATGAGCGGAAAAGAAGTAATCGCAATGCTTAAAAAAAACGGTTGGGAATATGTTAAAACAAAAGGCGGCAGTCATCAAAAATTTGTAAAAGGTATTTTTTCTTATCCTATACCTTTTCATAGTAATAAAATGCTTGGTAAAGGTCTCTTGATAAAGATAAAAAAAGATATTATGGAAATTGAAAACAAAATTAATAATGGAAAAGTTTGATTTTATTGTTTATAAAGAAGATAATGTATTTATGATTGAATGTTCTAATTATAAATACATTCATACTTTTGCTGAAAAGTATGAAGAAATTCATAAAATGGCAATTGATATTTCTGAACTTATGACTGATAATCAAACAAGATTATTTAAGAGAAATCGCAAAATTAAGCAGAATAATATAATTGAGACTTTTTCTGTCATAGTTAATAAAAAAACAAATAAAGGAAGAATTTTAGTATCCGAAAAAGTTTAACAACGGCGATAAATTATAAAAAAAAGCCCGGCAATTTGTCGGGCTTTTGTTATTATCGGAACAATATTTGAAGATTTTTATTTTGTAAAATGTTTTACAATAATAAAAAGTTGTTGTAAGTTTGCAATATAAACGCCGACCGTTGTTATGACAAACAGAGTAAAAATAACAATAACCGATAAAAATTCTTTAATTTTAAAAAGAATTGAAAAAGCCGTTAATGAAAAAAATATGATAAAAGAGCATATACGAAACGGTAAAGATTTAAGCGAACTTAAAGAATACGGAATTGAATTTGCAATGCCTCTGCAAGATATACGAACAAAATAAAAAGCCCGGCAAATTGTCGGGCTTTTTTTATTTTACTTCGGGCATCTTTTTAAGCATCTTAAACATTTTACGAAACACTAAAATATTTAAAACAGCAAGCCAGCCCACAGCTTGCAAAACCCAAAACTTCCTGCCAAACAAAGCAGTTGTGAATTGCTTTACTCACTTCGTTCGTGAGAACGCTTCGCTTAGTTCATTTTGTATCTTTGACGTATTGAACACAGTTACATAGCATTATTTGTAACTTTAACTTAGTTGTGAATTGCTTTCATTTTGTATCTTTGACGTATTGAACACAGTATTAATTTCGTCTCCTGGCACTATGTCTTCGTTGTGAATTGCTTTCATTTTGTA
>CAMZKI010000257.1 GCA_947311125.1 uncultured Chlorobiota bacterium | reverse complement strand
GTATCCCGGACGAGTAGAACCGACACCCTATGAAGATTTATATACACGTTTTTACGATGAAGATTGTAAAAGAGATTCATATGAAGAATATATAAAAGACGGTACCGTTTCTTTTCATAATATTTGTTACGATACCATTACAAACAATGATAAATGGGCTGTTGAAGGTAATGAAAAATTAATATTAACATATCCTTTATGGAATTCTGACTTGCAAGAATATGAAGGTGATTCCGCACCGCCCAAAAAGTTTTGGCACAAACATGGAAACCGTTTATGAATTATACGGACGGGATTTTAGAAGATGCCACTTGTTATGAAAGTTCCGTTCGCTATCCGACCGACGTAAAATTACTTTGGGAAGCAAACGAGTGGATTTACAAACAAATAAAAATAATAAACAAGATTGTTAAAGGCAGAACCGCCTTTCCCTCCGCCCATCGGAAGCGTTGTTAAACTGTTTTTCAAGATTTGCTCAAAGCCCAAAAACTTCAGAATACTCAGGTTTACACTCGGGTGAAACCGTAAACCGCCTTTGTACGGACCGATTGCACTGTTAAACTCAACTCGATAGCCTTTGTTTATTTGAAACTCCCCTTTATCATCTTGCCAGGGAACTCGGAACAGTATTACACGTTCAGGCTCAACCAGCCGTTCTAAAATTTTGGCATCACCGTAAACGGGATTATCTTCAATAAAAGGAATTATAACTTCAGCAACTTCTAACACCGCTTGGTGAAATTCTTTTTCACCGGTATTTCGGGCAACAACACCCTCCATGAATTTACTTATTTTTTCTGTCATAGTTCTTTAATTAGATTTTCGATTTGGCTGCAAATGTATGTTTTTTTTGGTTTACCGATTCTTTTTTGCTCTATATTTTTAAAGATGTTATTATTTGACAGTCTTGCTTTTACAAACAGCACTCACATGTTAAACAACACCATTGCATCAGAATTAAGCAAAAGCCCTGTGCCGTATAATATTTTAATTTGTAGCCGGTAATTTTTTCTCAAACACACCGAAAACTAAAATTATTTTTTTTACCTTTGAGAACGTTAAATCAAAAAAACGCAAAATGAAAACACGAAAATTACCCCCCCCGCAAGATTAATGCCGATTATTCTTTTACTTGTAATGTTTTTCGGGCAAAATAAAACATCGGCTCAGTTGCCTATGGGAACAAACTTAACCCCGTATTTAGGAGATATTTACCATATCGGCGGAAATATCGGAATAGGAACCGATACTCCTGAACAACTGTTACACATTTATGCAGACATAAATACAAAACCTATATTTTCTGCTGTCCGGTTAGAAACAATATTCCCGAAAGGGCAAATTTATGACAGAGAGGTTTGGGATTTTATTGATGCAGGAAAATTAGTTTTTGCTTACAGCAACAATTTTGATTCTGTTTCTGTTATGACCTTAACATCTGCCGGGCAGCTTTCTCTCGGTACGAAAAGTCCGAACTATTCTGCAATTATGCAATTGGAAAGCACCGGTAAAGGCTTGCTGATACCGAGAATGACAAGCTCAGAAAAAAATGCAATTCCGACGCCGGCAAACGGTTTACTGGTTTACGATACCGATTTACGTACATTTTCGTATTACGATGCCGTTGCCGCATCTTGGCAAAATACGGCAGCAAGTTCCGATTTGTCCGGTTATCTGCTTATCAACGATTTTAACACTTCGGTTGCCGGCGGTATAACACAAAGCGATACGACAAATTGGAACACCGCTTTCTCATGGGGAAACCATGCCGATGCCGGCTACATTACAGCCGACTCGCAAGACAGTTTAAGCAACAAAACCGGAAATATATCTATGTGGAACAACGATGCAGGATATATTACCGATACAAGCTTAATTTATCTTTGGCAGGAAAATGGCGATAATATTTACAGAAACAGCGGGAATGTAGGGATAGGAACGAATATACCGGGAAAACCCCTTGAAATATATTCCGTTTACAATGTTAATGTAGGTAGTTTTTTAAAGACATCGACAATACGGCTTACCAATAAGAAAAAATATTATAACGAGTCGAAAACTCATGCTCCCGGTCCTCCGGAAGATATCGTTCCGGAGTATTTGTACAAATGGGATATCGAAAACGCAAACAACACCTTGAATTTTAAGTTTATAAAATATGACCCGGCACAAATCGGCTTGGGGCAAAACATAAACCCCGTAACTAAAATCACCTTTTCCGGCAACGGCACTCTTACCGCTGCAAAATTTGTAGGCGACGGCTCGGGGCTGACAAATATCGGTTTAAACGGACCGCTTATTTTGGATAACGATATGGAGCCGTGGACAAACAGCGGTTGGAGAGCAAGACTGCAAAGCCCCCTCGGAACAGTTTGGGCTTCAACAAACAAATCTAATCTCGGCGATTATTACCTCGGTCTCGGAATGACAAACAGCGGTTGGTATTTTATGAAACGGTATGAAAACGGCGATTATAATTATGTAACAGTAATAAGAGAAGACGGCAGAATTCGATGCACAGAAGTCGTAATTGAGACCAATGAATGGAAAGATAATGTATTTAATAAAACTTATAATTTAAAAAGTATTGAAGAAACCGAACAATATATATCGCAGCACGGACACTTACCCGACATTCCTTCCGAAAAAGAAATTATAAAAAACGGACTGGAAACAAGCGAAATGATAAAATTACAAATGCAAAAAATTGAAGAACTTACACTTTATATTATAGAACAAAATAAGAGAATAAAAGCATTGGAGAAAAAAACAGGCGGTAAGCAGTAGGCGGTCAGGCACTTTTAACTTTATAACTATATAACAATGAAACAATTATTATTAATAACAACAATCATATTGGCAACGCAATTAACACAAGCCCAATCGCATGTTACATATACCTACGATAATGCGGGAAACAGAACGACAAGGCAAACGATTATTATAAAAAATACCAAAGAAAATGATTACAAAGAAAATAAAATCGGCGGAGTAAACGATAACTTCGGTAAAGGAAATATTACAGTTTATCCGAATCCCGTAAAGAGCATACTTAGGGTGCAATTTACCGATATAAATATAAAAAACGAAATTATTTTGCAACTGTATGATATAAGCGGAAAATTACTAAAAACCGAAAAAACAAAAGATTATGTTACAAATATGGATTTAAGTGATAACACGGCGGGAGTATATATTCTGAAAATAGTTTCGGGAAACAGCCGAGCCGAGTTTACCGTGGTAAAAGAATAAATTAAAATGAGTTAAAAGCGTTGTTATGGTTTTTAAAATTCAAAATATTTTAAGCGGAAAGTTTGCCCCGAACAGCAGGCACATCCCAAGCACTTCGGCAAACACCCAAACCGGTGTGCAGGAAAGTTTCAACACACCGGAAAACAAGCCCCGCAACTTGCAGCAACAGTTTGCCGCAGCGGAAAACATACCCCGCAGCCCGCAGGAATACTTTTCCGGCAAGGAAATACGCTGTTGCAAGCCGAATAAGAACTTTGCATTAACAATGCTTGCCGTATATCAAAGATAAATCGAAACTTTACAAACTTTTAACTCTTTATATCATTAACCAAAAAGATTAAGTTATGTTTAAATCAATTCAACTTCTGAAATTAAGAAACGACGAACACGTACAGTTTAACAACGACCTGCTTAAATTTTACGAAGAAAACGACCCCGCTGCACTAAAAATTGAAGCTCAATACAACAATATGCTTACCGGCACAGAAAAAATGGAACAAGCATATTTACAAACAAGAGCAAGCGAACTGACCAAAAAAATAACGGCGGAAGACGAAATAAGAGACAAACTCATTACAGGCATAGAGCAAGGAGCCGTATTTTACACCTATCATTTTAATCCCGAATATGCCGAAGCCGGTTCTCTGCTGCTGCAACAAATAAAAAAATACGGAACAGCCGTTGCTCGCATGAACTACCAAGCAGAAACCGCCGCTTTAAACGATTTTATCGACAATGCAAAAAACAACGACAAACTAAAAACGGCAATTACGCTTCTCGGACTTAACGAATGGATTGAAAAACTTGAAGAAAGCAACAATCGATTTAACGATTTCTATATCGGAAGAATAAAAGAAAAAGCCGAAAAACCCGATTTGAATTTAAAAGAGTTAAGAAAACAATCCGCAGAACATTACAAAGAACTCATAAAACATACCGAAGCAAACGCCCTGCTAAACCCCTCGCAACTCTACGACACACTGATAAAACAAATAAACAATCTTATTGAGAAATACAATAACATACACCGAAAAATAAAATAACACGACAAAACATTAAACTTTACAAACTTTCAACTAAATAAAAATGAAAACAATAAAACAAACAACAGCAGCAATTTTAATAATAACGGCAATAGGTTTAAGCACATCATGCAGTAAAAACCCGTTTAAGAAAGACCTTGACGAAACATAAATTGAGCATAAATGGAAGGTTACGGAATGGATGTCGTATCCCGGACGAGTAGAACCGACACCCTATGAAGATTTATATACACGTTTTTACGATGAAGATTGTAAAAGAGATTCATATGAAG
>CAMZKI010000256.1 GCA_947311125.1 uncultured Chlorobiota bacterium | reverse complement strand
TTTAATATCAGTTTTTTATATTAATTTCCTTTAAAAAACAAGTAAAAAATCATATTAAACTTGTCTGTGTAACCTTACAGAATGTATAGTAACGCAAAGTTTACAAGGCAAATTGCGGCATAAAATATGCGCCTGTGTTTTGTGAAAGTGTAAAATTACAAAAAGTCAGTACGTGAAAAAAAATAAAAAAATTCTCTTAGCCGAAGGTTTTGAACCGAGCCGTAAGGTTATTCTCGAAATTTTAAAAATGTTGGGATGGGAGTATGATACGGCAAATACCGGGTATGATGTTATTCTGGCATTAAAAGAAAAAAGATTCGATTTATTGCTTTTGGACCTTGAACTGCCTCAATTTGACGGCTTTGAGACAATTGAACATATAAGGCGAAAAATGGACTATCCGGTAAATACGATACCTGTTATGGTTATGATTAATCGCGATTTTGCATCAGACTTTAATCAAACGTACGAGGACGAAGGCTTTGATGAAATAATAATTAAGCCGTTTTCAATTGATGAACTGGACAGAAAAATTAAGGATATATTTCACCGAAAGAATCCTTTATTTGCCTGAACATATCTGTCAAAACGGAAGAGTCGAAAAAACGACTCCTTTTTTATTTTACCGAACTGAGTATGTTTAACATATCTTCCTCTAAACTTTTCTCGGGTCTTTCTGTTATTCGTCCTGCTTCTTTGTTGCTTTTATAAAAAATAAAAGTAGGTATTCGTTTAAAACTTATACCGTCAATATTCTTATCTCTTGAAAACTTTTTTGTGTCAACAGCTGTTAAGCTTATAATATTTTGCGGAATATTTGCCGAGTCAACAATTTTATAAAATCTCGGCAGTTCTCTTCTGCTGTCACTGCACCAAGTTCCGAAAATTATTTTTATTTTTAAGTTATTGTATAAAGACGGGTCTTTTAACTCATTCGTAATCTCTTTTTTCGGGATATAACCGGAATATTCTTCTTTGAACCAACTTTTATATTCAGCTTTTTCAAAACCATCTCTTGTACATGTCCCTATTAGTTCTTTTTTTCGGCTTCCGGCATCGATAATGGTTTTATTTTCACTTA
The DNA here is from genome assembly GCA_947311125.1 of uncultured Chlorobiota bacterium. Classification (GTDB taxonomy): domain Bacteria; phylum Bacteroidota; class Bacteroidia; order Bacteroidales; family JAADGE01; genus JAADGE01. The sequence goes on along the minus strand of CAMZKI010000256.1, from coordinate 11,577 downwards.
CAGAGCAAGATGCCGTAAAAATAACGACAAGGAATAAAATCAAAACAAATGCAGTTTGTATTTTCTCGGATAAATATTTCATAATTTAAAATATTTTATTATATTGTTTGTTCTAAAACTTATTGTAAAAATAAGTATTAAATACTTAAAACCAACTTAATAACAAATATTACATATAATTTAATAACATTAAAAAAATATTATGAAGAAATCTCCGAAAACAGCAATTATTTTGTCAGGATGTGGTGTTTATGACGGCGCAGAAATTCATGAAGCCACACTAACAATGTATGCCGTGGTTAAAAACGGCGGAACATATCAAGTATTTGCCCCGAATACGGAACAACACCATGTTATTAACCATATAACCGGTGAAGAAATGAACGAGAAGCGCAATGTTATGGTTGAAGCAGCCAGAATCGCCAGGGGAGATATTAAGCCTCTTTCCGAGCTTAACATGGAAAATTTTGATGCATTGATTATGCCCGGCGGCTTCGGTGTTGCAAAAAATTTATCAACATTTGCATTTGACGGGCCTGACTGTACCGTAATTCCGGATGTTGAAAATGCAATAAAAGATGCGGTTGCACAAGGTAAGCCGATAGGAGCACTATGTATTTCGCCTGCTGTTATAGCAAAAGTTCTTGAAGGGGTTAAGGTTACAATCGGACAAGATAAAGGAACTGCAAATGCAATTGAGAAAATGGGAGGAAAACACGAAATCACAAATCACGGAGAAGTCGTAGTTGACAAAACTTATAAAACAGCTACAACACCTTGTTATATGCTTGAGGCAACAATTGCAGACATTGCCGAAGGGGCAATGAATGTAACAAAAGCCGTTTTTGATATGGTAAAAGATTAGAAATCCTTTTTCGGTTTGGATATATTGCGTTGTATTGAAGCAATTACTATAAGGCTTACAGGCAGAAATAACTAAATAATTTCAATGTAATAGTTTGCTTTAGCAAACTATTACATTGAAAAACCGTAATGTAGTTTAATCTTTAACACAACGGACTGAGCAACCGAACGTTTTATATTCTTCTGCGTGAATTACATTTGCTTGATTGTAGTTCAGGCAGCGGCGGTAAACGAGGGAGCTTGTGTACTCTGTAGCAGTCCACCATGTACCTTCGTAACCTAAACCGCCGAAACCGCCGTGATTACCGCGACCACCACCCGGTAAAGCCGAAAAGCCCGTAATATTTCTAAACTCGGAAAAATCAGAACTTCCAATTGCCCCTGTTTCGGTTGATTCATGCCAGCCGTAATCCGTAGCTAAAGATTTTGCTATTCCTTCGTTACCAATTACACCATCGTAACTAAACCCGTTTTCTGTTAAGTATTTTTCTAATTGTGCCCACTCTTCATCTGTCGGCAAATGCCAACCCGGCGGGCAAGCTGTTTTTGCTGCTTCCCATTGATATAAAGCACCGTAAGTTTTGCCGTTAACCTCGCTGCTGTCATAATAACACCAACCGTCAGCATCAGGATTATTAGCCCAATCCGGACCGGGAAGATGCCGAATGTCGCTCCCGGTATAATTTAAATTTTCTGCCATCCATATTTGCTCTCCTATTTTCACCCATTTGTAAATTTTCCCGTCTCGAGAGTCTTTAAACTCTCCTTTTTCTTGTGAAAAATCAGGGTTGTCCGGAGTTCCTATTTCATATTTTTCACAACTACTTAACATTACCGACGATACTATACTTCCTGTCAGTAATAAATTTAAAAATCTGTTTTTCATTTTTTTAAATTTAATATTTGTGATTACTAATTAATTTTATATTCTTTTTATGCCGGATGATTATTTACTATTCAATTAAAAACTTTAATATTTTTCGGTTTTTTTCGGAATACGGAGCATATTTTACCGGCGGTTCAAACCAAAACGGTTTTTTCAGTATGCTTTTAAAATGTGAGAATGTTTCAAAACCCGCATAACCGTGATAGCTGCCCATACCGCTTGAACCTGTTCCGCCGAAAGGCAAACGATGATTTGTAAGGTGCATAACGGTATCGTTTACGGCACCTCCGCCGAACGAAATTTCTGTTTGTATTTTTTTTATCTGTTTTTTATTTTTGGAAAATATGTATAATGCCAAAGGTTTCGGTTTTAATTTTACCTTTTCAATTAGTTCATCTAAATTTTCATAGGCAATAACAGGTAGTACAGGACCGAAAATTTCATCTTCCATAACAGTATCGTCAAAAGAGATATTGTGTAAAACAGTAGGATGTATTAACCGTTTTTCTTTATCGAAAGTTCCGCCGTAATAAATTTTTTCTTTGTCGATAAGGTTCAGCAGCCGGTCAAAATTTCGTTCGTTTATAATTTGTACGTAATTTTCGGGGATTCCGTTTTCAAAAGTCGGGAATTGAATTTTTATTTGATTTTTCAATTCTTCAAGAAGTTGTTTTTCTACGGTTTTGTCAACCAGAATATAATCGGTTGCTACGCAAGTTTGCCCTGCATTCAAAAATTTTCCCCATACAATTCGTTTGGCGGTCATTTTTATTTTGGCGTCGGGCAAAACAAATGTCGGACTTTTTCCTCCGAGTTCAAGGGTAACAGGTGTGAGGTGTTTTGCTGCGGCTTGGTATATTTTTTTTCCGACGGGAACACTTCCGGTGAAAAATATTTTATCGAAATTAAGGTTTAGAAGTGCCTGAGCTTCTTTTATTCCGCCTATTACTACATGAAAAATTTCGGGAATAAAAATGCGATTAAAAACTTTTGCCATAATTGCGGAAGCATTGTAAGAAAGTTCACTCGGTTTTAAAATCACCGTGTTCCCTGCCGCAATAGCAGATATTACGGGAACAATAGAAAGTTGGTACGGATAGTTCCAAGCACCGATTATTAAACTGCAACCGAGCGGCTCCGGCAAAATTCGGCTTTTCCCTGGTTTGTTTGCCAAATCGGTTCGTTTTTTTTTCGGTTTCATCCATTTTTTTAATTTTTTAATTGCCAGGTTCAATTCCGAATAAACAAGCGAAAGTTCGGTTGCATAGGTTTCAAATTTTGATTTCGAAAAATCTTTATAAATTTCTTCGTAAAAATATTGCTCGTTTTCGCGAATAGCTTTTCTCAATTTTTTAAGCTGTTTTATTCTGAATTTCAGAGGCAAAGTTTGTCCTGAAAGGAAAAATTCTCTTTGTGCGGCAAGTAAGTTCTCGGGTGTCATTATAAATAAGATAAAAGTTTAAAGTAATTAGTGCAAAGTTAAGAAAAGCAAAGCAAAATTTCTATTTTTGTGTTTTATCTTTTTAAAATTTATAAAATGAATGTATCGGTTGACATCAGTTATTACCCCTTAAAGGTTGAATTTAAGCCGCATATTTTGAATTTTATTCATCGTTTGCAAGAATACAAAGAATTGGAAATTATTCGAAACGGTATAAGTACACAAGTTTTCGGGAAATACGACGAAGTAATGCAAATTCTGACAAAAGAAATTAAAAACAGCTTTGAACTGCCGCATTCTGTTTTTGTATTAAAAATTATCAATACCGATTTGTCGTGATTTTTGCTTCCGTTGATATCATAAATTTCTTTTTAAAACCGTATGAAGAAGCATCCTTACTGAACATTTCCTTAGAATTTATTGCAGCCCTGTTCGGTGTGGTCAGCGTATTTTTTGCCAAAAAAGAGAATATACTGGTTTTTCCGACAGGCATTATCAGCACCGGATTGTATGTTTATTTGCTTTCGCAATGGAGCTTATACGGCGATTTGATTATCAATATTTATTATACGCTGATGAGTATATACGGCTGGTATATGTGGAGTAAAATTATTGACGACAAAGACAGGCATATTCTTATTTCTAAATCAAATAAAAAAGACAAGCTGAAAGCATTCGGAATTTTTGTTTTTACATCGGTTTTTGTTATTGCCGTATATCGTTTTTATGATGTGATGCCGAATAATTTAGGATTCAGCGAAAGCATAAAATATGCTTTTGAAAAAATTACGTCCGGAAATTTATCGGAATTTCGAAAAGCAACACCTTTTTTAGATACATTTACAACCGGAGCCGCTTTTGCGGCAATGTGGCTTATGGCAAATAAAAAATTAGAGAACTGGACATTTTGGATTGCCGTAAACATTGTTTCTGTTCCGCTGTATTTTGTTAAAGGATACGGTTTTACAGGAATACAATATGCAATTTTTCTTGTTTTGGCTGTTTTGGGTTACAAAGAATGGAAGAACAAATTCCGAAAAGAAAATATTTCCTGAAAAAACTTATTTATTTTTTTGATTTCCGGTTTTTATATCCTAACTTTCGTTTTTTAAACTCGTTAGAAATGATTAGAATATGAAAACAAAACTAACAATTATTGCAATTCTGTTTTTTATTGTAAACGTAAATGCACAAACCGAAAAATTAAAACGCTTCGACATTGATGCTTCAATTAATTTTTGGACACCCTCTTCTTCACATTTGAAAGCCGTAAACAGTATAACACAATATCAAATCGGAGATAATTATTATAATTCGGGCGGAATAAGCGGATACGGAACATCTGTTGCCCCGATTATTAATATTACATATCGATTAAAAAACACCTTAGGTCTTTCGCTGGGTTTTTATCCCGTAATTTCAGATAATGAGCTGAATATTCAAAAAACGGATACAACCTTTAGTAATTTTGAAAATACGGCTGCAATTATGAATTTCACTTTAGGCATAAACGGAAAAATATCAACGGTTTCTGTCCTGAATTTTTATTACGGATTTGGTGTTAATTTTGTACCGAATTATGATTTTATGATACATGTTTCAACCGAAAGCGGTACGCCTTCCGATTTAGAAGCGAATGATTTGGCTGTCGGATTTTATTTCAATTCAGGGATTAACGTAAAATTATATAAATTCCTTTATTTCAGAACAGGAATCAAATACAGTTTTGTCCCCGCGGAATTGGAATATACAAACAGCGACGGGGTAAAATATAACGAGAAAACAAATATCGGCGGAATCGGTTTACATGCCGGATTTTCTGTAAGTTTCTGAGAATGAAGAAAACAATCCGATACAAACGGAATTTTATTACAACCGGAATTATTATTCTGCTTTTTTTTAGTTCCTGCCGGTCGCCTTATCTGAATATCAGTACTGATTATTCATACAGATATGCTTGGAAAAAAGACAGTTCGGCATTTGCATTTACCGCAGTAAACAGATTATATAAAATGCCTGCGGGTATATCAAAATTTCCGGACGGAGGCAAATCAAAAACCGTTTATTTTGATGCGGCAGTTTATTATTTTGATATTAAAAAAGAAAAATTATATCGCATTGCAGATTTTAAAGATTTTTTTATCCTTTATCCGAGAAAACAGAATTATCTGAATTCAGAACTTGCTTTTAACGACACTTTAATATATTACAAATTTCCTGATGCAAACGATTTTGATATTCAATCGGCAAAAAAGTATGTTCACGATAAAGAAGATTCCGTTAAATTAATAAAAGCCGTTAAAAACACTTCAAAAATATTTGTATATCAGATAAATACAAAAAAAACAATAATAATTAACGCCTTGCCGGAAAATGTATCTTGGGCAGATAAAAACAGTTTTGCTTACTTAAAAAATTTGCGAAAAAGTTATTTAAAGAATATTAGTTGTGCCGATTGGAGTATTATTTTAAAAGATGTTTACCCGCAATCAAACAGAAGATATAAAAATTACATTATTTATAAAAAAGGCAATGAATTAAGCAGAAATGCCGTATTAAAGCAGCTTGTTTCTCAATTTGACGAAAATCAAATAAGGAAAATGATTGTTAAAATGAGAAAAAACAAGGAAAAATTAAGCAGAAAAGCATTAAAATCAATAAGTTACAAAAATAAAATGAATGCTGACAGTTATAACACTTACTACGTAAAAACAGTAAAAGAATTAGAAAACAGTATTAAAAATAACCATTAAAAAGGAGTATTGAAAATGAAAAAATCAACATTACTTATCGTATCGTTTGCCTTATTTCTTACGACAAATATTTTTGCACAAGACCAGCCGAGAACATCCAATAAAAGCGGATGTAAGAATTATCCGGGAATCTCCGAATATAAGGGAGCCGTAATACAAGAGTGTAATACCGTAAATTACGGCGAATTTTATCTCGGATTAGACGAGCCGGTAAGAAAAGATTTTGCGGGACACGGACAGTTTTTCAAAAAATATATTGCCGTTAAAGGAAAAATTTACAATACCCAATATCTTATCCCTTTAAAGGAAAGTGCTCTAAAAGTTTACGAAAATTATAAAAATGCACTGACGATTGCCGGATACAATATTCTTTACATTGAGCATAATAAAAACAGTTGTTTTTATCGAGAAGATTATTACGGGGGCGACAAACAAGCGTTTGCAAATTTTCCGGACGGAAGTTACGGCACCGACTGCGATAAAGACTATTACTACGTGGTTGCAAAAGGCGTAAAAGATTCTTCGGATGTGTATGTGAACCTGTATATTTGTCCGGGCGGAAATTACGGACAAGATTTCATCATTGTAAATCAGTCGGTTATAGAAACCGTACCGTTGGAATTGGGTTTGGTATCTGCCGAAAATATCGCACAAAATATTGAGTTTACCGGACATTCGATATTTTATGATATTCATTTTGCAACCGGAAGTGCCGAAATTGATGCAAAATCGGATAAACAAATGAAAAATATTGCCGACTATTTGAAAACACATTCTGATAAGAAATTTTTCATCGTTGGACATACCGACAATACCGGAGATTTTTCTGCAAACAAAATTTTGTCGGAGAACAGAGCAAAAACAGTTATGAATGAGCTCGTTACAAAATACGGAGTAAATGCGGAACAACTGTCGGCATACGGCATTGCAAATTTATCGCCGGTAACGAGCAACCGAACCGACGGCGGAAAAGCACGAAACAGACGGGTTGAAATTGTTGAAAGGTAATTTTACGCTCGGCGTTTTTCCGAGCTTTTTATTTAATAATTTCAATCAATTCTTCTAAATATTTTCTGTCAATTTCATCAAAATCGTCAAGTTTGTTGCTGTCGATATCAAGCACAAATTGAACGGTGTCGTTTTTTATTCCGCAAATTACGATTTCGGATTTTGAATCGCTGCTGCAAGCGATATGGTCGGGAAATTTATCCACATCCGAAACAATGATTGTTTCTTTGTTTTTCCAAGCCGTTCCGCAAACGCCTCTGCCGTATTGTATGCGAGTGCAGGCAACGGGTCCGTGAAAAGGACCGAGAACAAGTTCATTATTTTTTACGATGTAAAATCCGACCCAAAAAAAACCCATTCCGAAATACAGTGCCGATGCGGTATTTGCAAGGTTTGCTATAAAATCATCTTCTCCGGCAAGCAAAGCTTTAATTTGCGGAAGAAGTGCTTTGTATTTTTCTTCTTTACTTAACTTGTTGTTTATTGTCAGAGTTTTTGTCATAAAAAGTTTAATTAATTTCAATTTGCAAAAATACCGGATTCTTTTTAATATTTTGCATTATAAAAAATGTATATCTTTGCTTCTTAAAAAAATGATACAAGAAATTAAAAATATCAGATATGCCGGCGGTAATAATTTTTTCTTACTTGCCGGGCCTTGTGTTGTGGAAAGCGAAGAAAACGTTTTTGAAATTGCCGAACATTTGTTAAAGATTACGGATAAACTGAAAATTCCGTTTGTTTTTAAAGCATCTTTTAAAAAAGCCAATCGTTCGCGTATTGATTCTTTTACCGGAATCGGTGATGAAAAAGCATTGAAAATTCTGCAAAAAGTGAAAGAACAATTATATGTTCCTGTTGTTACGGATATTCATTCTCCGGAAGATGCAAAAAAAACTGAAGGCTTTGATATTGATATTTTACAAATACCGGCTTTTTTGTCAAGACAAACAGACCTGCTTATTGCTGCAGCAAAAACGGGGAAATACGTTAATATCAAAAAAGGGCAGTTTATGTCGCCTGATGCAATGAAATTTGCTGCTCAAAAAGTTATCGATTCCGGGAATAACAGAATTATACTTACCGACAGAGGCACAATGTTCGGATACGGAGATTTAATAGTCGATTTTCGATCTGTTCCGATTATGAAGAAAACAGGATTTCCGGTAATAGTTGACATAACACATTCCTTACAACAACCTAACAGGTCGAGCGGAGTAACCGGCGGACAACCGGAAATGATTGAGACAATAGGCAAAGCGGCAATTGCTGTAGGAGCAGACGGTATTTTTATGGAAACACATCCTAATCCGGCAAAGGCAAAGTCTGACGGGGCAAATATGTTGTATCTTAATTCTGCAGAGGAGTTATTGAAACGTTTGGTTAAAATAAGAGAGGCTATTATTTCGTTTCAGTAACCGAAAAAATTACAATCGAAATCGCTTTAATTGTCAACCCTGTTCTCATTCCAGTAATGCCAGAGGGTATCTCCGAAATATTGTAAATCTTTAACCTTGCCGACAAGGGATTGTTGTCCGAATTGGATATATGTATGATTTTCTGTTATTTTTTCAAAAATATCAATATATATATCATATTCATAAAATAAAGAATCTTTAATCAGGATATAGTTTCCGTTATTCTCATCAGGATATAGATAAGTTACTTTCAGTTCCTGCTCATATTCAGAAATAAAATTGCGGTCTGTTTTTATATATTTTACGTAAGTATTTCCGGTATCAGGTTTGTTTAATTGCCAAAAGCCGTTTGTAGAGTCGGGTAAAAACCAACCGTCAAAAACAGGCAAATATAAATATGTTGAATCAAGGGAGATGAAAAGCTTTGTAAAAACAGTATCATCTTTAATAATTTCAAAATAATTAATAAGGTATGTATCGTTGCTTTCGGTAAATTCTTCCGAAATAAGCCAGGTATTATTATCCTGATATTCTAATTTTTTGTCGGAAACAGAAGCGAAAAGATTTTTATGCAACGCAAGAGAGTCTTCGAATAAAAATTTCCAAAATGAAATATTTCTGTACGCCAATGCATAGTTTACGGTATTGCTCCCTGTGTCCGGAGCGGAAAAGTAGGATAAATCAATTACAAAACTGTTGCTTTGCGGTATGGGCGGAGCAATTTTTTCAGGTTGCTTACAAGTAAAAAAAAAATACGACTGCAGAAATAATTAATATGAAAAATACTTTTTTGCTCATCAAGAACAAAATTACAATATTTTTATATATTATGTCTAAAAAAAGGAATATTCTTGATTCTGAGTTTTTATTTTTGTATTTTTGAGATTATTTTATTAAACATTTAAAAAACAATAGCTATGGAAGAAAGAGACTTTTTCTTAAAAGAAGCCGATATCATCTCTAAAGAGTTAGAGGCTAAGATTGAAAAATCAAAATTATATGCCGAAAAAAAACGCAAAGAACTTGAGGATGAGATAAAACAAATGGAAGAGAAAAAAAAGAGTTTTGACAAAGATCTTGAAAAGTTAAGAGAAGTTCCTGATGATAAATTTGAAACTGAAATGAATGCTTTTAAAGAAAAATATCAGACAGACAGCATTATTGATACGTTAGACAAGAAATTTACCGAATTTGCAGAAAAAACCAAAGGTTTTTTGTCTAAAGTAGGCGACAAAGTTTCGGATTTTTATCATAAACAGGTTGATAAAAAAGACAAACCCGAGGAGTTGTAAAGTTATTTTCGGGGAAACAAAAGGTGCGGTTTCGTCAACGGAAGCCGCATTTTTTTATTGGAAATCAACTTCAGCTACTACAGGGCAATGGTCTGAATGTTTTACATCCGGAAGGATATAAGCGTTTTTTATTTTGTCTTCCAAATTTTTGCTTACCATATGGTAGTCAATGCGCCATCCCTTGTTGTTTGTTCTTGCATTTGCCCTGTAACTCCACCAGCTGTAATTATGCGGTTTCTCATTAAATTTTCTGAAAGAATCAATAAAGCCGTCTTCAACAAATGATTGAAACCATTCTCTTTCTTCAGGCAGAAAACCGGATGTATTTTGTTGTTTTTCAGGGTTGTGAATATCAATCCAAAGGCGGCATATATTAAAATCGCCGGAAATAATTAAGTTCGGACGTGTTTTTTTCAGTTCTTTCACATAATTTTGAAAATCTTCAAGCCATTGCATTTTAAACGCTTGTCTTTCGCTGCCGCTTGAACCCGAAGGATGGTAAACGCTTATAACCGAAATATTGCCGAAATCGGCTCTTAAAAAACGACCCTCGTTATCATATTTTTCGATTCCCATTCCGTATTCGATATGGTCGGGTTGTTTTTTTGTCAGAATTCCTACTCCGCTGTATCCTTTTTTTTGTGCTGAAAACCAGTATGTTTTATATCCTGATTTTTCAAAAATTTCGCTTTCGATTTGTTCGGGCATTGCTTTTGTTTCTTGTATGCAAACTATATCCGGATTTTCTGAGCTGAGCCATTCGGCAAATCCTTTTTTTAATGCGGCACGTATACCGTTTACGTTGTATGATATGATTTTTTGTGTCATTACGATAGTATCTGTTTCTGTAATAAATGCAAAAGACTATCCGTTTATTTCAATAAGTCCTTCGGGCAGGTTGAAAATAATTGTTTTCTTTTCAATGTTAATTTCTTTCAAAAAAATATCGTTAACAGGGATGAGAATCTCTTTATTGTCGGCGGTATAAACCGTTAAAACAGGATTTGAGGGGATGTTAAGAATATTTCCTGATTTACCTATAAAAGTATCATTATTAAAAACATCAAAATTTTCAGGAATAAAAGAGTTTTCTTTACTTTCCGGAATAATATTTTGAGCCGGTAAAAAAACAGGAGCATAAATAAGTTTTTCAACTTCCTTGTCGGAGTTGATATTATCTAATTTTGCAAGCATTCCCGACTTTTTATACGGTTTAGGGCTATATGAAAAGAAAAACGGAACCATATTTCCCTCTGTTTCAAGAAAAATAAGTTCCGTTAATTTCATTTGGTCAAAGTTAACCGTAAGTTTAATAACTGCTTCACCTTCGTATCCGTGAGCTCTTATAATTTCACCGATTTTAACTAATTTAAGTTCTGAAACCGGTATCATAAGATTTAGTCTTCTTTGTTTTCTTCTGTTGATTCCTCTTTAACCTCTTCTGCGTTTTCATCTTTTACAGCCTCTTCGGTTTGTTCTTCTGCCTCAGGCTTTTGTTTTGCGGCAATCTCTTCTGCTCTTGCTTTATTTATTTCCTCTTCAATTTTTAAGCGTTTTTCCTTTTCAGCTTTTGATTCGGCTTTAAGTTTGTCTGCTTTAGCTTGGATTTTTTGTTCTTTTTCTTTTATCCAGGCATTGAATTTGTTTTCTGCTTCCTCTTCAGTTAAAGCACCTTTTGCGACTCCTTTTAAAAGATGATTTTTATACAAAACCCCTTTGTATGAAAGTATTGCTCGACAAGTTTCCGTAGGAATTGCTCCGTTTCGGAGCCATTTGAGGGCTTTGTCGAAATTAAGATCAATTGTTGCAGGATCGGTATTCGGGTTATACGAACCGATTCTTTCAATGTACCTACCGTCACGCGGTGCCCTGCTGTCTGCAGCAACAATGTAATAGAACGCTCTTCTTTTGCGTC
>CAMZKI010000255.1 GCA_947311125.1 uncultured Chlorobiota bacterium | reverse complement strand
ATTGCGATTTCAGAAAAAACAGGAGAAATAGAGTTCTTTGAAACTTATAGTAAAAAATACAAATATATTAAATACAATCTCGGAGGCGAAAGTAATGCCGCACACGAAAAACATCACAAAAATTTTAAAAAATCCGTTGTAAAAACTGAAACTCTGGATAATTACTTCAAAAAGTCCGAGGCAACATCAATTGATTTAATAAAACTGGATACAGAAGGAACAGAGCCGCTTATTTTATCAAAGTCAACAGAAGTAATTAATTTGATGAAACCAATAATTATATGTGAAACTTTATTTAATACAACTGAAGAAGAATTAGAAAATATTTTAAAACCCTTTAATTACGAATTTTATAATCACACAAAAAACGGACTTAAATTGGTTAATACAATAAAACGAACACAAGACAACGGAGTCCGGAACTGTTTTTTTGTTCACCCTTCAAAAAAGCACTTAATTGAAGAGTTTATTGTTTCTTAAAGCAGTTTTTTATATGCACTTAATAAAACATCTTTGTTTTTATCAAAGCTATATACTGTTTCATATAAGTTGCGGGAAATAAGAGACATTTTTTCCTCTTTACTTTTATTGTCTTTTATATTTAAAACAGCATTCTTAAATGAGTTTTTTGAACCATAAGTATATAACACGCCACATTTATATTTCTTTATAATTTTTGCAGGCATAACTTCTTCATTAATAATTATCGGTTTTTTCAACATCATTGATTCAAATACTTTATTTGGGCTTGCATAAATATTGTTTTTAATTTTCGGGTTATAGACAGATAATATGATGTTGCTTTCAAAACCGACTTTAAGCGCTTCATAATACGGAACACTTTCAAATACAAAAACGTTCTCTATCTTCTCACATTTTGTTTTTATTAAATAAAAATCTTTTCCCGATCCGTATATATTGAGTTGTACGTCGGAAATGTCTTTTATTGTATCAATTATAAAATTTAGATCTCGTTTTTCATTATCTATTAAGCCAAGGTAGGAAATTGTAAAGTTTTTTTTCCGAGAATTATAATTGTTTTGAAATTGTTTAAGCAAGTCCGGAGGAGAATTATATACCGTTATTAAGTTTTTCAATTTTTCTCCGAATATTTGATCATATCTGCTGTCATCTGCCATAATTACAAGATCCGCAAATTTCATGAGAAAAATATCTGTTTTTTTTATTATTTGAATTATAACCCGACTTTTTTTATACAACATTTCGGCATAAAAATCAAAAATATCATAAATAATTTTTTTCTTTCTGATTTTAGCCGGAATTAAAGCAAAAAAATAAGTGTCGAAATCACAAGCATGTACGGCATCATACTTTTCGGTTAATAAGTTTTTATAAATAAAAAATATCCAAGAAGTGAAATTAAACAGCCGCATAACGAATTTAATTTTAAGCCGTCTTCCTTGGTTTCTGTGAATAATAAAATCTTTACTTATTTCATTTTTTTTAAACAATTTACTTTTATCCCAGGCTAATATTTTTATATTATAGTCATCGGATAACATTTTAACCGTTCTTTCAACCCTTGTATCCGGAGAAACAGGGTTTGCCCGAATAATAATTACTGTTTTTTTCATCTTTGTCCTAAAATCTATTGATACCAATGTGATAAATTCTTATTAATAACGGATTCCAGCAATTTTATATCATCTTTAAAATAATCCTTCAATTCTAAGATAAAAGAATCATCAAGTTTTGGTCTCTCAACGGATTTATAATTTAATTTTGCTATGGGGCCTAACAGGCTTACTCCGGGTTTAATTCCTAATTTTCTTTTTAACAAGCCGATATTGATTCTTCCTGTTTTCTCCGTAATTTGAATAAAAAATTTGCTTCTTGGTACTTTATTTTCATTTATTACGGGAAATACGGTTCTGTTGTCATATTCTATGTTTAAAAACATTAAAACATCTTTGTATACATTTAGCGTGTTATTCTTAAAGTCCTCAAAACAAATTATTTTCAGATTTTTAGAGTCAATTTTACCCGAAACCCTTTCTGTTTGTTTTCCTGTCATACATAACTCTCCGTATTGAAGAACTTGCGGATCTCTGCAGGTTTTCGGAATTTTTTTTCCTGAACGTCTCTCCTTTTGTAAACCCCAGGCAATTTTAAAATCATCAACTGTTTCATCACCTGCCAAATATGTTGTTGAATATAAGGAATATGCCATTTCAACAGGGTTTCTCAACATAACAATAAACTTTGCCTCCGGGTTAAATTTCAGAATATTATCAACAGCAACTTTAGAATATAAATAATATACCGTACCCTCTCCGATTGCTTTATAACCTTTAGAATTATAGAAACATTGGTTTAAATACGTTTCAATATTCGTAATCCTTCTAAACTTATTTGAAAAATCATCGTTAAAAAAGTTAGTTTCTTTCGGGTAAGAAAAAAATATATCTTGATGTTCACGCAAATATTCGCTTAAGGCAGTTGTTCCGGCTTTAGGAGCTCCGAGTATAAAAAAATTCGGGATTGAAACATTTTGATTTATTCTCATAAGGTATTTCTCTTTTTCTAATCACAAAAATAAATTATAAAATTAAAAAGGGTGAAAAACATTACAATTTTAAAGGTAACGACAGGTATGTAAAATATATTGCAACTACTGATTTGCCGATTACTTTTTAACTCTTTTAATAATTTGGTTTACTGTTTTGTTTACCTCTTCGGAAACTTTAAAAAAATATATTAATCCGGAAAATAAAGTTGCTGTTACAGAACTTCTGATTAAAATATCAATATAAAAATCAGCAAACTTCGGTATTAAATAGTTTATTATCAATGAAACTATTGCTATTAGTAAAATGATAAGATGTT
>CAMZKI010000254.1 GCA_947311125.1 uncultured Chlorobiota bacterium | reverse complement strand
GGGTCGGTAAATTTTTCCATATTCAAACTCAAACCGTTGTCTTTAATCAATCGTCTTACTTCACCTTTTGATTTGAAAACCGATGTTTTTTCCGCAAGCAAGTCAAAAATATTAATTCCTTCGGATAAAACGGCTTTACTTATTTTAAAATGAGGAACACCGACAAAAACGTCATTAAAAGTTTTTTCATCCAATGCCGTAATTTGCTCTTTTGTTCCTCATTTTAAAATAAGTAAAGCCGTTTTATGCGAAGGAATTAATATTTTTGACTTGCTTGCGGAAAAAACATCGGTTTTCAAATCAAAAGGTGAAGTAAGACGATTGATTAAAGACAACGGTTTGAGTTTGAATATGGAAAAATTTACCGACCCTGATGAACCCATAACAGCAAAGCACCTTATTAAGGAAAAATATCTTGTTTTCAGGCAAGGAAAGAAAAAATATTCAATTATAATAACCGAATAATACGAAATTATGGCAGACAAAAGTAATTTTTCAAATGATTCGCAAGACCTTTTGATTTTTCTGTATAAAAAAAGAAAACCGATAACTATAATTACCCTTATAGGAGCTGTTGTGTCAATTATAATATCATTGCTTATAACACCGCTTTATAAATCTACGGTAATATTATACCCGGCATCTTCGGTCTCGGTTTCTAAGGCTTTGCTTGGAAATACAAAAGGGAATATGATGGCTTTCGGGGAAGAAGAAGAGACGGAGCAACTGTTGCAGGTGTTGCAGTCAAACGAAATACTGAATCATATTGTTGATAAATTTAATTTGTGGGAGCATTACGGTATTGATACAACGTCAAGGTTTGCAAAAACGGAACTTTATGATACATATAACAGTAATATTTCTTTCAAAAAAACAAAATTTCAATCCGTAAAAATAGAAGTTTATGATGAGGACCCTCAATATGCCGCAGATATTGCCAACGAAATTTCATTATACGGTGATACCGTTTTGAATAACTTGCATAAAGGGCGAGCTTGGAATGCTCTGCTTATAGTTGAGTATGAATATAAAAAACTGAGTCGGCAAATTCAAAAAATGTCAGATTCGCTCACTGCTTTAAATAAGTTGGGAATCCTTGATTATACACAACAAATAACAGCTTACACATCCGGACTTGCAGAGGGCATTGCCGGCGGGAAAATATCAAGAGAAGGAATAAAATATCTTGAAGACAAACTAAACAGTCTGAAAAAATACGGACATATTTACCTGGAACTGTCAAAATTTATCGAATTTGAGCAGGAACGTTTAAGCGATTTGAAAGGAAAATGGGTAGAGGCCGGAGTTGAATACGGACAAAACCTGTCAAATATTTATATAGTTGAAAAAGCAGAGCCTGCTGAAAAAAAATCAAAACCGGTTCGTTGGCTTATTGTTACCCTGTCAACACTTTCAAGTTTTATTTTTGCCGTTCTTTTTGTTGCGTTTGCAGATTTTTTCAAAAACTTTAAGGCAAAAGCCGAAAAAGAATAACGCTTAATGCTCGCTGCTTTTAAAAATAATAAATTACTTTTTTCGGCATCTCTGCTTTATATCTTTTTAAATTTAATTCTCATTTATTTTGATATTTATTACGGACTTGCCGTTCCATTCATTTTTTTAATTTTGTGGTACGCACTTACTGATTTAAAATTAACTTTTCTCTTAACGGTTTTCTTTACTCCGCTTTCGCTTCTCATTTCAGAGTTTATTCCCGAAACACCGACGGATATATCCGTTCCTTCGGAACTTCTTTTAATCGGACTGTTGCTGGTTTTTACCCTTAAAATACTGACAGGTGAAACCATTGACAAAAAGATTTTGCGACACCCCGTTTCGATAGCTGTTTTAATTAATTTATTTTGGATACTTGTTACAAGCATAACCAGTTCAATGCCCGTTGTTTCTTTCAAGTTCTTGCTGTCTCGAATATGGTTTGTTATCCCGCTGTATTTTATGGCTGCACATTTTTTCAAAGATAAAAACTTTATTAAAAAATTTTTATGGGTATATATTTCAGCCTTTGTAATCATAATTTTTTACACTTTGTATAATCACATAAGCACGGGCTTGTTTATTAAAAAAATAGCCCAAGGCGTTATGAAACCGTTTTATAACGACCATACTTCCTACGGAGCTGTTTTGGCAATGTTTGTTCCTGTGTTATTCGGCTGGCTTTTTATAAAAAAACGAAACGCCGGTTTTGAAATTATAAACTTTTTCCTTGTTATTATTTTTCTTTTTGCTGTTACATTCTCATATTCCCGTGCTGCTTGGATAAGTATAGTTGCTGTCCTGATTATTTATATCATTATCAGATTAAAAATAAACAGGTATATTTTAATTTTCAGCGGAATAACCGTTACACTCTTATTTTTTCTGTTTCAGTTTCAAATTATCGATTCGATGAAAAAAAACAGACAAGACTCTTCTTCCGATTTGGAAAAACATGTCAGCTCTGTTACTAATATTGCAACTGACGCATCAAATCTTGAAAGAATAAATCGCTGGAACTCTGCTTTTAAAATGTTTAATGAAAAACCGGTATTCGGCTTCGGTCCCGGAACGTATATGTTTCAATATGCTCCCTATCAAATGTCTTACGACAGGACAATTATCAGTACAAATTTCGGAGATGTCGGAAATGCTCACAGCGAATATATAGGACCTCTTGCCGAATCAGGCATATTAGGACTTTTGACCTTTATTGCAATTGTTGTCACTACAATAATTACAGGGGTAAAAGCTTATTATAAATCAAGAGATAAAGATACGCGAATACTTGTTATCAGTATATTAGCAGGGCTAATAACGTACTACATTCATGCCTTTTTAAATAACTTTCTTGATACAGATAAAGCATCTGTGCCTTTTTGGGGTTTTACTGCAGCTGTTGTGGCAATAGATTTGTTTCACAAATCAAAAAAAGAACGGTTATCCTGATTTATACAGATCATTACCGTAAGCAAAATTTTTTATTTACTAAAAAAGCGTATTTTTGCAAGTTAAATATTTACAATATAAGTTTTACAAGTGAATAATATAAGAAATTTCTGTATAATAGCACATATCGACCACGGGAAGAGTACTTTGGCTGATCGCCTTCTGGAATTTACAAAAACAGTTTACGACAAAGATTTGCAGGAGCAGGTTCTTGACGACATGGAACTTGAAAGGGAAAGAGGCATTACAATAAAAAGCCATGCCATACAAATGGATTATAAATTTGAAAATGAACAATACAAGCTAAACTTAATCGACACTCCCGGACACGTTGACTTTTCTTATGAAGTATCACGCTCAATAGCTGCCTGTGAAGGGGCTTTACTTATTGTAGATGCTACACAGGGCATTCAGGCACAAACAATATCAAACCTTTATATGGCTATTGAAAATGACCTGGAAATTATTCCCGTTCTTAACAAAATGGATATGGAAACAGCTATGCCGGAAGAGGTAAAAGACCAAATAATAGAATTGCTTGGTGGTAAGCGTGAGGATATTATTGAAGCAAGCGGAAAAACCGGAATGGGAGTTGAAGAAATTTTGAAACGAATAATAAAAGATATTCCTTCGCCGAAAGGGGACCCTGAAAAACCTTTACAGGCAATGGTCTTTGATTCGGTTTATAACTCGTACAGAGGAATTATTGCATATTTCAAAATTTTTAACGGAACACTGAAAAAAGGAGAGCACGTAAAATTTTTTAATACAGGCAAAGACTATTATGCTGATGAAATCGGAATTTTAAAATTAAAACAAATACCGAAAAAAGAACTTCAAGCCGGTGATGTCGGATACATTATTTCCGGAATTAAAGAGTCTAAAGAAGTTAAGGTAGGAGACACTCTTACTCAATATGACAACCCTTGCGACTCTGCAGTAGAAGGCTTTGAGGAAGTTAAACCTATGCTTTTTGCAGGAATATATCCTGTTGATACCGAAGACTATGAAGATTTGCGATATTCAATCGAAAAGTTGCAGCTTAACGATGCCTCCTTAACTTTTGAACCGGAATCCTCTTTGGCTCTCGGGTTTGGTTTCAGATGCGGGTTTCTCGGGCTTTTGCATATGGAAATTGTACAAGAGCGTCTTGACAGAGAATTTAATATGAATGTCATAACAACTGTCCCTAATGTTTCTTATATAGTTAAAACAAAAAAAGGTGAAACAATAGAGGTTCACAACCCTTCCGGTTTGCCGGATTTAGGATTGATAGAAGAAATTTTGGAACCTTTCATAGAAGCACAAATAATTACCGATACTGCATACTA
Organism: uncultured Chlorobiota bacterium; assembly: GCA_947311125.1. GTDB lineage: Bacteria > Bacteroidota > Bacteroidia > Bacteroidales > JAADGE01 > JAADGE01. The sequence goes on along the minus strand of CAMZKI010000254.1, from coordinate 6,723 downwards.
CGGACAAGTAATGAATTTATGCTTAGATAAACGCGGAGTATTGAAAAAAGAACACTACCTCTCCTCTAATCGGGCAGAGTTAACCTTTGACTTGCCTTTAGCAGAAATCGTTTTTGACTTTTACGATAAACTGAAAAGCATATCAAAAGGTTATGCTTCTTTCGATTACCAAATGTCTGATTACAGAAAAGCAAAACTCGTAAAACTTGATATTTTAGTAAACGGCGAACGTGTTGACGCTCTTTCCTCTCTTATTCACGAAGATAATGCGTACAAATTAGGGCGAAAAATGACAGATAAATTAAGCGAGTTGATACCGAGACACCAATTTGCTGTTCCGATTCAAGCCGCAATAGGTTCAAAAATTATTGCTCGATCTACAATTAAAGCCGTAAGAAAAGATGTTACGGCAAAATGTTACGGAGGAGACATTACCCGAAAACGAAAATTACTTGAAAAACAAAAAAAGGGGAAGAAGAAAATGAAGCAAATCGGAAATGTAGAAATTCCCCAAAATGCTTTTATGGCAGTATTAAAATTAGATTAATAAAAAATACAATTATAACAATGATACAAATTAAAGACTTTAAAAATTACGAAGAAAAAGTAATTGAAACACAAGGTTGGGTAACCAACAGGCGAAGCAGTAAAGGTCTTGAATTTTTAATTCTGAGAGACGGAAGCGGGTTTGCTCAATGTATTGTCAGTAAAGACGACGTAAGCGATGACGTTTTTAATGTCGCAAGCAAATTGACACAGGAAAGTTCCGTTAAGTTAAAAGGAAAGGTTGTAAAAGACGAAAAACAAATCGGAGGTTATGAACTGCACGTTTCAGAAATTAAACTAATAGGAACTTCTGTTGATTATCCTATTACCAACAAAGAGCACGGCATAGAATTTCTTATGGACAATCGTCATTTGTGGTTGCGCTCAAAGCGTCAGTGGGCTGTTTTGAAAATCAGAAATCGATTGATATATGCTATAAATACCTTTTTTCAGAAGGAAGGTTTTGTGCAAACCGATTCGCCTATTTTTACTCCTAATGCAGCCGAAGGATCTACAACACTTTTCTCTTCAAAGTTCTATGACGATGATGCGTATTTGGCACAAACAGGGCAACTGTACGGTGAAGCAATGGCAATGGCAATGGGCAAAATTTACACTTTTGGTCCTACTTTCAGAGCCGAAAAATCAAAAACCAGAAGGCATCTTTCCGAGTTTTGGATGATAGAACCGGAAATGGCTTTCTATGACAACGATATGAATATGGATTTAATTGAAAAATTCATAAAATATATCGTAAAAGACGTGTTAGAAAACTGCGAGACTCAGCTTGAGATGCTCAACAGAGACATTACGGTATTCAAGAATATCATATCCGAAAAATTTCCCCGCCTCACTTATGACGAAGCTGTTGAAATTATTAAGGGCAAAAAGAAAATTAACGGAAAAATAAGCATAGAAGTGCTTGAAAATGATTTGGTTCAAATAAAGAAAAAGATTGAAGAGAACAAGAACGAAATTACGGAAAAAGAAAAGATAATTGCGGGAGGTGTGAAAAAAGGAAAGCGTAATTTCCTGCAAAACAGAATCGACACTCTGAAAAATGATATTCATAAACTTGAAATAAAAGCATCTAATATTCCGAAATGGATTGAATCCGCGGCAAATTTTGAATACGGTAATGATTTTGGCGGGTCGGACGAGACTGTTATTACACGAATGTTTGATGTTCCTGTTATGGTATATAACTGGCCGCATCAAATAAAAGCTTTCTATATGAAACGAGATGATGAAAATCCGGAACTCGCAAAAGGAGTTGACGTTTTAGCACCCGAAGGCTACGGTGAAATTGTCGGCGGAGGAGAGCGGGAAACAGACTTGAACTTATTGCTTTCAAAAATAGAAGAACACAACTTGCCGATGAAGGAATTTGAATGGTATTTAGATTTAAGAAAATACGGTTCCGTGCCTCACGCAGGTTTTGGTTTGGGGCTGGAGCGTACCGTTGCCTGGGTTTGCGGAACGCAACATATCAGAGAAACAATACCGTTCCCTCGATATTACGGAAGATTAAGACCTTAAAATAAAATCAAACAAAACTAATTTTTAAAAAACAATAACTAATATACTAAACATGAAATTTTTTATTGATACAGCAAATATCGAACAAATTAAAGAAGCTCAAAATCTTGGTGTTCTTGACGGAGTTACTACAAACCCTTCTCTTATGGCAAAAGAAGGAATAAAAGGAGAAGAAAATATAAAAAATCATTACAAAAAGATATGTGAAATCGTTGACGGTGATGTAAGTGCAGAAGTTATCTCAACTGATTTTGAGGGTATGATTAAAGAAGGAAAAGAGCTTGCTGCTCTGCACTCTCAAATTACGATTAAAGTTCCGATGATAAAAGACGGAATAAAAGCAATAAAATATTTTTCGGATAACGGAATGAAAACGAATTGCACCTTAGTTTTTTCTCCCGGACAAGCACTTCTTGCCGCCAAAGCCGGAGCGACTTATGTTTCGCCGTTTATCGGAAGATTAGATGATATCTCAACCGATGGTGTTGACCTTATTCGTCAAATTGTTGAGATGTATAACTATTACGGTTTTAAAACACAAGTTCTTGCGGCATCAATACGTCATACACAACATATTATACAGTGTGCGGAAGTAGGTGCAGATGTTGTTACGGCTCCTCTTAATGCAATACTCGGATTATTAAAACACCCGCTTACAGATATAGGTTTGGATAAATTCCTTGCCGATTATAATAAACTTAACGGATAATATTCTGACAGGTACTGTTAAAACTAAATATCTAATTAATCTCTTCTCTGCAATTTATGCAATTAAAAATATACAAATGAAAGGCAACACTCTTTTTAATACAGTGGGTAATACCCCGCTTGTAAAACTAAATAAAATAAACCCGGCAAAAAATGTTGAAATTTATGTTAAACTCGAATTTTTTAACCCGAGCGGAAGCGTAAAAGACAGAATCGTAAAACACATAATTGATAATGCCGAAAGAAACGAACTTTTAAAACCCGGAGGCACAATTGTGGAAAACACTTCCGGCAATACAGGAGCTGCAGTTGCCATGATTGCAGCAATAAAAGGGTATAAGGCGATTCTTACTATGCCTGATAAAGTAAGCGAAGAAAAACAAAATGCTTTAAAAGCATACGGTGCCGAAATAGTAGTTACCCCTACCTCTGCATTACCAAACTCTCCCGAACATTATGTGAACACGGCAATAAGAATAGCAGAAGAAACTCCGAACAGTTTCAGAATTAATCAATATGATAATCTTTTGAACCCTGAAGCACACTATCTTACAACCGGACCGGAAATATGGGAACAAACCGAAGGCAAAGTAACCCATTTTGTTGCTGCCGGAAGCACGGGAGGCACAATCAGCGGAACGGCAAAATTTCTTAAAGAGCAAAACCCGAATATTAAAGTCCTTATGCCCGACCCTGTAGGTTCAATTTATTATGACTATTTTAAAACCGGAAAGTATGATTTAAGCTCTGCCTGCACATATCACGTAGAAGGAGTCGGAGAAGACCACATAGCTAAAGCAATGGATTTTTCTCTCGTTGACGAAATGTATAAGTTTACAGACCAAGATGCGTTTTCTGTTGCAAGACAACTTGCAAAAACAGAAGGAATATTCGGCGGAGGAACCGGCGGCGCAAACGTATGGGCAGCATTAAAACTTGCAGAAACATTGACAGAACCGGCAGTAATCGTAACAATTATTCCGGACAGCGGTGTTAAATATTTAAGTAAGCTGTATAACGATAAGTGGATGAAAGATAATAATTTTTCCGTTTAATTTAAAATCAAAAAAAATGAAATTCTCAACAAAAGCAATACACATAGGACAAAAACCCGATAAAGAAACCGGTGCCGTTATTCCGCCGATTTATATGACATCAACATATTATCAGGAAGCACCTGCCGTTCATAAAGGCTATGATTATACACGAGCAGGAAATCCGAACTTTTCGAATTTGGAAGAAACCCTTGCAAGCCTTGAAAACGGAAAATATGCTACGGTTTTTTCTTCCGGTTTGGGAGCAACAAACGGCATAATTTCTACCCTGAAATCAGGTGATTTAGTATTAGGAACAAACGATCTTTACGGAGGGACATACAGAATTTTTAATAAAATATATAACAAATTCGGAATACTGTTTAAAAGCATTGATACTCAAGATGTAAACGCTGTTGAAGACGCAGTTAAAAAACACAAACCGGTTCTGTTGTTTCTTGAAACTCCGACAAATCCTTTGCTGAAAATTTCTGATATAAAAGCAATAGCTGAGATTACACATAAATACGGTGTCAAACTTATTGTAGATAATACTTTTGCTACTCCGTATTTTCAAAACCCGTTGGATTTAGGAGCAGATTATGTATTACACAGTACGACAAAATATATCGGCGGTCATTCTGATGTGATAGGAGGTGTAGTTATTACAAACGATAAAGAGATGAAGGACAAACTTGATTTTGTAAGAATGTCTGTAGGGCTGAACCCGAGTCCGTTTGATACATGGCTTACGGCAAGAGGTCTTAAAACCTTAGCCGTAAGAATGGAAAGACATGCTGAAAATGCAATGCAAATAGCAAAATATCTGCAAAATCACCCTAAAGTCGAAAAAGTATTTTATCCGGGATTAAGCAGACACAAAAATTATGAAATTGCCGAAAAACAAATGAAAGGTTTCAGTGGAATAGTTTCTGTTGAATTTAAACTGGATTTAAACGAATCAAAAAAACTTTTGTCAAAATTCAACGTTTTTACTTTGGCGGAAAGTCTCGGCGGTATAGAATCTTTAGTTGATCATCCGGCAAGTATGACCCATGCTTCAATTCCGAAAGAAGAAAGAGAAAAAAGCGGCTTGTTTGACGGTTTAATCAGATTCTCTGTAGGCATTGAAAATATCGAAGACTTGAAAAAAGATATCGAAAGTGCTTTAAAAGCTGTATAATAACTATCACATATTTTAAATAAAAACCGACTAAATGAACGATTTTCTTGAAATTTTAAAATATATATTGCCGCTTATTGTTTTATTGATTTCGGTAATGGTTATATTAAACCATTTTTCTAAAAAAGATAAGATGAAGCTGAAATACGATGTTATAAAAGCAAATAATAAGCTTGTAACGCCTGTAAGACTTCAAGCCTACGAAAGAATAATTCTTTTTTTGGAAAGAATAAGACCCGACACTTTAGCTTTAAGGCTGACAAAACGCAATATGTCTGCCAAAGAAATGCAAATGCTTATGCTGTTAACCGTAAGGGAGGAGTTCAGTCACAACCTTTCTCAACAACTTTATTTAACAGATGAAACCTGGGCTGCCGTAGTCTATGCCAAAGAGCAGATAACCAGGCTTATTAATCTTGCCGGGACAAAGGTTGATCCGAAATCAAAATCAACCGTTATTACGGCTTTTTTAATTGAGCAATATAATGACATTGATACTAAACCGATTGAAAATACAATAAGCAAAGTAAAAAGAGAAGCTGCTCAGTTCTTCGGAATTTAAGATTCAATATATACCTCCAACAGTTCGCTTTCAATTTCCGGAACAAAACGTATTTCATTTAATGCCGCAGGTATTAAAACAGTTTCTCCTTTTTTAACCTCAACAGATTCATTCGGGTAATAAATTTTAAAACTGCCTTTTATGCAAATTACGATTCTGAAACTGTCAATATCAAAATAATTTCTTTCAATCTCTTTGTTGAAAATCAAAATATTAACCGTAAAGAGCGAGTTTGATTCGCAAACAATAAATTCATTTTTTACTTTTTTATACTCTGAAAAATAAGACTTTTTCGGATTTAAATCGGCAGCATCCAAAGCATCATCAATATGCAAATTTCTGTACTTCCCGTCAAGCCCTTTTCTGTTCCAATCATACAGCCTGTATGTAATGTCTGAAGATTGTTGAATTTCTGCAAGTAAAATTCCTTTTTTTATAGCATGAATTCTGCCCGCGGGAATAAAAAACACATCTCCGGCTTTTACCTTTACTGTATTTAATGCTTGTTCGACCTTATTTAAGTCAAGCAACTTCCTGAACCCTTCTTTTGTCTGCTTTTTATTAACCCCTAAGACTAACTCTGCACTTTTGTCTGCATCAATTATATACCACAACTCGCTTTTACCTTTTGCTTTATGTTTTTTTTTTGCCGTAAAATCATCCGGGTGTACCTGAACAGACAAATCATCTGTTGCGTCAATAAATTTTATAAGCAAAGGAAAATTATTGCCAAATCGTTTATAAATCTTTTTTCCGGTAAAAGAATCTTTATACCTTTCTGTTAATTGAGACAAGCTTAAGCCCTCCATGCTGCCTTCTGAGACAACAGAAACTGCACCGGGCAGACAAGACAACTCCCAACTTTCACCAATATGTTCTTTGTCGGTTTTTTTATTCAGTTTCGTTTTTAATTTTCTTCCTCCCCAAACCTTTTCTTTTAAAATAGGGGTAAACTTAAAAGGATATAACATTTTTTCCGCTAAAATAATATTTTTAGTTTTAACGGACAGTATTATAAAAAGTTTTATATTATTATTTATTGATGTATGTGTTTATTTATTTATTTTTTATTACTTTATCGATTTACTTATTTGTTATATTTATTTATTTGTTTTATTTTATTTTATTTATTTATTATTTATTTATTTATT